>JAHITR010000020.1 GCA_018817505.1 Candidatus Bipolaricaulota bacterium
GGCTTTTCGCTTGTTCATGTCCTGATCTTGAACGTCGTGTGGCACATGCATGCGTCCAGATGTGAGCAGACAGCGCTCTTGTTCGCTTGGGAATGCATTCTGTTGACACATTCTGCCTTATGAGGCTATTCTCTAGTGTTGATTCGTTGATCACTGTCGTGCCTAGAAGTGCGCGGCTTGTTTTGTATTGTTGATTAGCGATGAGGGGTGTAGCCGAAAGCTAACAATAGAATGTTTTTCTTTCAGGAGGTAGCTGTGAATCGGAAACCAGGAGCGCTGGCAGTCATTGCAATTGCTGCTGTTACACTGTTCACCCTTTCAGCCTTTGCGACGGACGCCCAGATTTATTTTTCATCCGACAAGAATGGCCAGAATCGAGTGACGAACATCCAAGAAGGCGACGAAATATGGATTGTCGTCATTGACAACGACCAAAACATCGACTGTGACATCCGCGACAAGATGTCACCGGACTTGAAGATTCTGGACCCCAAAACAGGTGCCTACATTGTCTGGGATGCGCAGGGCGATCGTGAGGGCGATCCGTGGAATTTCGACTATCTTGAAGAAACGGGTGCTGATACCAGTGTGTTTGTCTCTGCGCGCGCGTTTCAAGTGGGTTCTAGGTTGAACTTCGCCGCGGGCTTGCCTTGGGAGCACACGCATGTCGTGGATGTGCCTGTGGACAAGGTCGTCGATGACTTTCAGTGGGGGCACTACATCTACATTGACGGTGATGACGACGGCAATGCGGACGACCGCGGATGGTTTGGGACGGACGCACTTCCAGGAACCAATCCTCACTTCATGTTCGGACTGATGGATCCGACTCTCTACGATCCCGTGCCACCGACCACACCGGAGATCAATGAGGACGAGTATTTGATCGGCCGGTTCGAGAACATGGACACCCTGATTGGGATGTATCAGGACCCCAATGATGCCACCGATGTGGCTATCGGCCTGATGAAGATCATCGATACCGAAGCCACGATTTCTTGGAACCAGGAGATCTACAAGGACGCCAACGGCTCGGCCACGATAACCATCGTGGATCCAGACGAAAACCTCAACTGCAACCAGGTGGAGTACGTTCCTGTCTTCATCATTGTGAATCCCGGCTCCTGGAACCCGGTGGATGGGGGCGGCATCGACGGCGGGCGTAGCCCGTCCAATTTCTGTATGCTCCTGCGGACAGGAGGTGTCAACGGTAACACCGGAACGGTTAGTAACGCTCCCGTTCGCTGGTACAACATCTACAACGCCGATATCAATGCGGCGGAGCCGATCGAAAACGGATCGCGCGACGGCCGCTACTACGTGGAGTACCCGACTGGGGACGACGACAACGTGAGTCTCTTTGACACCGCAGACAATGATGGAATCACGCCGGTATCGTTCTACGCTCAGGAAACGGGCGTGAATACCGGCGTGTTCCAGCTTAACCTCAACTCGATCCTCACGGATCTTGAGTTCAACACGCTCAACGTACGCGACGTGCTGGTCGCCTACTACCTGGATCCGAACGACTTCGACGACTTCAAGCTGGCTACGGCCTACATTGAAGAGAGGCAGCATTCGATCACCAGCTTCACTGACGAGAACCGAGCCGACAAGGATCTCTTCTGGATCGGCCGTGACCCGGTATACATCCAAGTGATTGATGCCAACGCCAACGTCGATCCATGCTGCCCTGAGCAAGTTCTGGTTCACATCTGTGATCCGCATGGCGAAGACGATGCCGAATGGCTCATCCTTGATGAAACCAGCTCCAACAGCCCCGTGTTTTTAACGTTTGCGGGCACGCAACTGTGGCCGGTGTGGGATGCCCTAGGAGTTGGCGTTGCCAACTCGATTGGCGGATTCCAACTTCAGTTGGACAACTGGAAGATCGAAGCGTTTAACGAGGACGACATCTACGCTCGCTACAACGACGTGTACTACGATACACCCCGAGTGGCCCTTGGCGGGGTGGTAAACGATATTACCAACGGGTTGGCCGGATTGGGCGACCTCAATATCCATACGAGCTTCCCGCCGCTGATCACACGCGGGGGAGTGGCCGACCCAACTGCGATTGGCCCGACGGCTCTGTATGCGGGCGTGCGCGTAGCCAACGACGTTAGTTTTGATCTGATGTCTGTCGCTGACACGCAGGTGTACGACGGCTCAAGCGTCAACATGTACTTCCTGGACCGCCAAGGTAACCGCGTGTCTGGATACGTGAACTCTGACTGCGTGTTCATCGAAGTCGTCGATCTGGATCAAGACGAAGATCAATACCGCCGTGAGCGGATTGATGCGTATTGGGATGGGGCACAGAATGTCCCATTTGGCCCGCAGGCCAATCGCGAGTTTGGATGCGATCTGCCGCTACGCGAGGAACACACGGTGAATGCGCTTCTGGGAGACACGAACATCTTTAACGATGCGCCATCCGGAGCCGAAAACCACGTATTTAACTACGAAGCAAAGCTGTATGTGCTCAATCCGCGCAGTGGGTACTGGGCAGCCGTCGACCTTTTGGAAACGGGCCCTTCCACCGGTGATTTTGTCAGCGTCATCTGCATCGACCTACAGGATATGTACTACTGCGTGCCACAGCTCGATGCTCTACCCGGCGACACCATCGTGGCTTTCTACCAGGATCCTTCGAACCACTCCGACTCAGCCATGATCTCGATCAAGGTTGGAATCGGTGGCGGTGGAACACCTCCGAGCCAGCAGTCGACGACGATGTTTGTTGACGCGAACGGAGACGAAGTCTCCGCCTACACAGATGCCGACACGGTGTACGTGAAAGTGATCGATCCTTCGCATGCTGGTGCAACGCTCTTGGCAAGCGCAGTGGAGATTGACGGAGTGGAGTACGACGTGACGCCGATGGGCGCCGCTGACACGTTCATCACCGCTGGTTTGGACCTCGGTCTGGCCGCTGGTGAAACGATCACAGCAACGTACACCGATCCTACGGATCTCACGGATACGAGTGCTGACACGATCACCGTGATTGCAAGCGTATTGGCGATTGACAGCTTCTACGCCGGCCCGAAC
>JAHITR010000131.1 GCA_018817505.1 Candidatus Bipolaricaulota bacterium
GTCTGCATACTCCCCCGAATCTGCATGTGCCCAAACCCGGTGCCAAAAGAAAAACCGGATCGCGTCTATGTAAGATACGATCCGCAATATCGATCGGCAGTGCTCCGGGCCACCGTATCTCCTTTCTCCGGCAGCCCGACTGACCGCGTAGGTCTCGAAGCTTTGTGCCCTCGTCTTCCGGCGAGTTTACCCGTTCGGAGTTGCTCCTCTTGCTACACTTGTACCAAAGAGGTTTATAAACTAGTCTAGCAGTACCCAAAGGGCATGTCAAGAGAGAACCTAAACTACGGTAACGTAGGGGCATATGACGGGGTATATGAACCATCCGGCAGTTAATTAAGCGGAGGTGAGTTAAGTGAAACCACCCAAGCATCTCGTTCTTGAAGAGGATGTACATCGCGCGCTACGCAAGAAAAAGACAGAGACTGGAATCACAGTGAAGGATCTGGGCAATTGTGTCCTTCGATCTGTATTGGAGCGGCCGCTTCTTGTTGAAGCGATAGGTGAACAGCTTGTGGCCGATGGACTTCTAAACGAAGAGCAATTCGATGTCATAAGAAATGAAGCGCTTGCGAAGATTTGCATGTCTGCGGCAGAAGTATCAACCATCGTACATCCAACATCCCGAAACACGGTGGCATCGGGAAGCTGGGAGATTGAGGAATTGGCCAAGGACACGGCGGGCACGTACCAGGTGTTGTTGGCTTGGGTCAGGGATCATCGCATGCGCTCGATCAAGATGCATAAGCACGTCGGCGTGGAGTTTCTCATCCTTCTCAAGGGTTCGGCATTGGTCACGATTGATATCGAATCCCAGGTAATGGCTGCTCCAACGACAGTCACCGTTCCCGCTCATGCCTTTCATTCTGTCACACCGCTAGAACGGGGAACGCAGATGATTGCGGTGATCTCGCCGCCAGAGCCTGGGTACGAAGTGGAGAAAGCCACGTAATGCGGCCGCCGAACGGCAAACAACACAGGGAAGAAGGGAGAAGAACGGCTCTCGTCGGTTCTTCTCCCCTCTAGAGTCAAGGAGGCGTCTTGGTTATCCCAACGCGTCCTGAGCATAGGTCAATAACGAGTTGTGCGATAGAGCGTAAGTCAGTTGGAGATCCGAAGTCGGTGCCGTCGATTGGGGCACGCTGCCCGGAGCGATGCCGTGACATCTGGGATTAAGAATGCGAGGACATCGGTCCGGCATCGCGCTGATCTCCTAGAGCTGGGCAAACAGTGCAATGAGTGTCGTCGTTAGGAAGTCAAATGCACTCAGCGGAGCAACTTCGAATCCGTGACTGCTCTCTCGGACATATCCAAGACAGGCGACTCGTGGTGACGCGCCAATGGAATAGACCAGGCTCGCGTCAGATGATGCCCCGGCATACACGACGGGCTGAAGATCGACACCTGCAGTAGCGGATATCTGGCGAATCTCTTGCAGCAGTCTCTGATCATACGTTGCTGCGCCATCCCGTGATCGAATGGCTGGGCGTCCATCCATTTGCAGGGGGCACTCAGGAACGAGCGGACTGCCGTCTACAGCAATGAATACCTCGGGTTTCTCGCGCGAGGCAAATCCTTTGGCTCCCAGGCATCCAATTTCTTCCTCGACTGTGAACACAAGGGTGAGCGGGGACCGCGGTTTGATTCCACCTTGCTGGAAGGTCGCCAGCGCAAGCAAGCAACAGGTGATAGCGAGTCGATTGTCGAATGTCCAGGCACCTACCCAGGGGAACGATTCATCGCCGAACACAAACGGGCCTCGGACGCCTTGAGCTGGAACTGCAGCAGCTCCGACGCGAATGCCGAGCTTCGCCAACGCTTGGGGAGATCGCCCTGTGAGGATCCTGGCGGATTCCCAAGAAGGTCCAGCATCCACAGTCTTGCGTGAATGGCCCGATCCCATGGAGAGCATGCCAGTCACTTCCTCTCCATCTCCAATCACTGAAACAGCCGTCTCACCGATCTTCCAGGGGATGAGCCCGCCCAATCGCTCGACTCTCAGGCTGCCATCAAACAGGATCTGTGTCACAGTCATTCCAATCTCGTCCATGTGAGCGGCAAAGCAGATCGTCGGCCGGTCAGGCTCGTTCCCGTCCAGACGAACGATGACATTGCCTGAAGCGTCCGACTCGGGAGAGAATCCCATCCCTTCGAGTCTGGTGCTGAGGAAGGCGGCCATCCGATCTTCATGTCCAGAAGGACAGGGAATATCTAGCATCTCCGAGAATAGGGTCAAGCCATCATGGTTCAGTGAGTCGATGAACATCGGGCACCTCACAGTGGTTAGCGATTAGTTCTCAGTCAAAATATGGTCGTCGTATTCGGTCTCGAGTCGAGCCTTGTGTCGCCCTTCTTCTCTGGCGAGGGCTTCGAACAGCGACTTGGCTTCCCCGTTCATCTCAGCCAGTCGCAAGTAGAGATTCACAGCCCCTTGTTCGCGCTTCATGGCCACAATCATGGCTTCCTGAAGTGTGAGCTCTGCAGACGCCGGAACATCGACCAGCAAGTTGGACAAGCCCATCTCGACGACGGGTGCTGCGCTCCTGGCCGTCATCTCTTCTGGTGTAATGTTCGATAGGATCTCCAGATGTCCATGTTCGACGCCTGCCAGCTCCGCAAATAGGCTGTGAACTGAAGGTTGCTTGGCCTTCTCTGCCCACTCCTTGTAAAACGCCTCGGATTCCCGTTCCTTGGCAATCGCGAAGTCTAGCGCTTTGCGCAGTTCATCTCTCATGTTACTCCTCCGATACGATTCTTTGTTTCAAATCCTCGCCGAATCAACGTGGCTTCCCAAGCTCATTCTTGCGGATCTCAGCGCGTTTCTTTGTGCTAGTCCAAGTCAGCCTCAGCTAGTGGAAGATCCACGTGGAAGCGAGTGAATTGTCCTTCTTCAGATTCAACTTCCAGTCGTCCTCCGTGATCACGCACAATGCCGTAACTAATGGACAATCCAAGGCCCGTGCCTTCGTTGCGCGCCTTGGTCGTGAAGAACGGATCGAAGATTCGAGTCACGAGATCCTTTGCCATCCCTTTTCCAAAATCCTCAACTGTGGAGCGCAACCAAGATTGCTCATCCTCGCGTAGTACGCTAGACGCGATGCAAATCCTTTTGTCAAGGTGGGGTCCGGGGTATCTGCTATTGAGACTGTCGCGAGCATTGGTTACGAGGTTGATGAATACCTGCTGCATTTGCTGGCTTCGGCAACGAACAATTGGCAGATCTTCAGGAACGTCGATGGCGAGTTGGATATAGTCCTTTCGAAGGAGGGAGCCAATAAGCGATAGCGATGCCTCAATCACGTCAATCATGCGTGCCGGGCTGTGCTGCTCCTGATCCTGCCGCGAGAAAGAGAGCAGATTACGGACGATTTTCGCTACTCGATCTCCCTCTAGCTTGATGCCCTCAGCGTATTCCTTCAGGGGGCTGCTTCCGATACGGCTGCTGATCAGTTCTGCGTAATTAATCATCCCCATCAATGGGTTGTTGATCTCATGTGCGACGCCGCTGGCCAGCGTGCCGATCGATTCCAGTTTCTGCCCCTGCCGCAATTGAGCTTCCAGCGCCTTTCTTTCTGAGATGTCGCGGACGACGGCCAGAACGACACTGTTGCCAAGCAGTGTGACGCAACGTAGGCTCACCTCTACCCAGAACAGGGCTCCATTTTGCTTCCTGGCATGCCACTCAAAAACCTGCGGACTGCCAGCTGCAGCAGCATGAATCCGCGTCAACGCCTCTTCTTGCGAGTACTTCGGCTCTCTGGAACTGAAATCGCAGACCTGCAACAGGAGAAATTCATTCACCGAGTATCCGAACATGTCCTGGATTCTCTCGTTCACATCCAGCAGTCTCCCTGTCTGGGCATCATGCAGCATGATGACGTCGCCAGCCAAGTTGAAGATCGTCCTGTAGTTTTCCTCGGATTGGAGCAGCGCGGCTTCTGCGGCCTTGCGCTCAGAAATATCGATTGCTAGAACAAATTCATACTCCGTACCCTGGAAGTTCAGGAACTGAGCAGTCATTTCCGCGGGGAACTGAGTCCCATCCTTGCGAAGGATGATGGTTTCCGATTTCTCGCTCCCCGCTGCTTCAAGCTCGTTCCATAGAGCGGCGCGACGATCACGGGGGTAGTCGAGAGTGATATTCCAAGCGTGTTTCTTAAGCAACTCGGCTCGTGTATATCCAAGCTGTCGGCATGCTGCGTCGTTGGCAAAGACGACCTCGCCCGTCGCACGCAGCCAGAGAATGATGACGTTTGTAGAATCGATCGAATATTGGGTGAGCCGGAGAGACTCCTCCATTTGTTTGCGGTCTGTAATGTCCAGCAGCGTGAAGATTCCTCCTTTGCTGGGATCTGCTGGATCGAGGCTAGCAAAGCGAAGGTTGACGTGGAATAGGCTGCCATCCTTACGCTTCCATTGGGTTTCCGTTTCAGCGACTCCGCAGCGTGCCATCTCTTGTTCCATGTCGCGTTGGATGCGTTCAAATTCGGATGCTCCGGGGGCTGTGAGCAGCGGTGATTGCTCGATGAGTTCGTCTACGGAATAGCCGCACATTTCACTGATGCGGTCAGAGACCCATTGAAATTTGCCGTCGCGAATAAGTCCAATGCCAATGGGCGATGCATGCAAGATGCTGCGTTGGGTTGCTTCGGATTCCCGAAGTTGTCGTTCGGCAATCACGCGTTCGGTGATGTCCTCCAACGTGCCCTCATAGTAGGCGATCTTCCCCGCAGCATCTCGAACCGCATAGGCATGCTCACGCACGACAATGGCCGCCCCATCCCTGCAACGCCATGACGATTCCAGCCCCTCAACTCGCCCCGTCATCTCCATCAGTCGCTTGAACTCCGAGCGAGGACTCATGGGCTCATGGCCCTCTTGCTCAAGGTTCCTTTGCTCCAGTTGATCAAACGAATCATAACCAAGCATTCGGACCAAGGAGTCATTGGCTGCGAGAATGCGACCATCAGGAGTCGTACGATAGATGCCCAGGGCTGCGTTTTCGAACAAGGACCGATATTCTGCCTCGCTTCGTTTTAGAGCCTCGGCAGCCTCGTGCCGATCGGTCACATCTTGAACGACGACTTGAGCGCTCCATGCCCTGTCTGCACCTTTTAGCAGGGCGACCTGAATGACGCCGTGCCGTATCTGACCGTCCCTTGTCGTCCAGGATGACTCAAACGGTTCGGGTATTTTCCCGGTGACGATGGCACGGAATGTCCTCACATATTGGGGAAGGTCCTTTGTATGGACTGCCGGAATTTTCGTGAAGTGCTTGCCTACGAGATCTTCAGACTGATATCCCGTCATGGACAGGAATGCACCATTAACGGAAGCAATTCTCCCCACAGGAGTGACTGTAAGGATTCCCACAGGCGACGTTTCAACCATGCTGCGGTACCGCCGTTCGGATTCGCCCAGCTTGAGCTGAGCCTCGATCTGCTGGGACATGTCTTCGAATGAGACGACGAGCCGATCACCGGGAACGCGGAACGCGCGAATACGGTAATCGCCTGCGATCTGTCGATCCTCAATGGCGAGATCGTCTGTGCTGAAGATGGCGTTGGTCCTAAACGCCATCAGGTAGGCGTCCCTAAGCCCCGACGCCAGAGCATCTGGCCAGATTTCACTGAACTCACGGTGGCGCCACTCTGATAACCGAATGCCTGTCAGCTTCTCGGCTTCAGGATTGGCGTCCACAAGGATGAATCGGTCGGGATCCTCGTAGCGATAAATGAACATCCCCACGGGCGTTGAGCGAATGATGCTAGCTGCCATCTCCATAGCATTCAGTGCTTGCTTGCGCTCTGAAATATCCCTGATGATCACCAGCGTTGAACCAGCATCTCCGCGGAGGATGCGCGCCTCGAAATCCTTGAGTTGCCCCTGAATTGGAAGCGAGTATTCAATCTGCTGCATGATGCCTGTTTGTTTGAGCGCAGCCAATGCTGCGTGCAGCTTGCCGCCCGGTTCTGGGGGCAGAACCTGCTCAAATCGCTTGCCGAGAAACGTACTTGAAGGGGCGTACAGTTGCTCCGGCGGGGCATGGTAGGAGATGATTTGGTCGTTCTTGTCAAGTTGGAACAGCAGATCCGGAACCGCATCCAGAATGGCTCGAAGCTTCGACTCGCTCTCCGACAAGGCGACCTGAGACAGGAGCTGATCGGTGATATCGACGACGATCCCGCGCAGCCCGATCGGCTGTCCGCCTTGACGGATAAGACAGGAGTGGATGATGACTGGGAACGTCGATCCATTGTTGCGGCGAGCCGTGTAACGCGTACTGCGTTCCTCACCGCCAGCGAGGAGGCGCCCGACGCTGGCCCGAATGCGATCAACATCTTCATCAGCAAGCATGTCGAAGGCATTGAGGCCGCTTGAAAACTGCGCTTGTGTATATCCGAAGGATCTGAATGCTGCTTGGTTGGCGAACGACAGTCTGCCTTCAAGGTCACACTCAAAGACTGCTTCGGGGAGCATCTCGGCCAATTCGCGGAATCGCTGTTCTGAAGAACGCAAAGCGTGTGTTGCCTGGATGAGATCTGTGATTTCTACACCAATGACGAGGACGTACTCCTGTCCGTCTGCCGTCTTGTACGGGTGTTCGCGAAGTTCAAACACACGCCCCTGATCATCCGTCCATTCTCGAATCATCTCCTGCCGCGTACTGAGCACATTGAGTGTTGTACAGGGACTGCACGGCGCAGCGGCACTGCGGAAGATTTCGTGGCATTTTCGCCCTTCTGGGTCGCCGAAGTATTCACGAAACCGCGCGTTGGCAAACGGGATGCTGTGATCTTGCGCCTGAAGGTACAGGAATGCTGGCATGAACTGCATCAATGAAAGCAGCTGTTGTTGCTCTACCTCTAGCTCATGTGCTGTTCCCCGCTCGGCTGTGACATCCTCGCAGACGCCGATCCATCGCACAGGCGCGCCTCGGTCATTGAGTACAGGCGTGGCACGATCCACCCACGTTTGCCAACGTCCATCTGCCGTCTTCACACGGTACTCCTGATGGATGGGCACCGTCGCTGTTCGATGGGATAGCGGGGCGTCTTTGATTCGTGCTCTGTCCTCAGGATGAACGAGCATTTCCCAACCGGCAAACGTGTGGGCAATTGTTCCCTGTGCGTAGCCAAGAGCCTGGTCAATATCGCCGAACCACGTCACCGTGTCGCTTTCCAACACCCATTCATACACGAGGTCCGATGCGACGGTTGCTGCGAGATGGAATCGAAGCTCCGCGTTTTTTTGGGCGGTAATATCCGATGTGATCATTTGGACCCCGATCACCTTCTCACTGGCATCACGAATGGCGGTGAATGATCTCAAGACATA
>JAHITR010000021.1 GCA_018817505.1 Candidatus Bipolaricaulota bacterium
CCCTGAACCAAGAGTTCCCACAAAACCTCTTGAAGTGTGAGGATATCATGCCGCTCATACGATTCAGAGAGCTTTCTCAGATCGTTCTCTATAGCGTGGAAATGCGTCTGTGGGGTCTTCTTCAGAATTTCGAATACAAGGAGTCTCAGGGTTTGCTTGTCCATGATGCCTCAGTGGCGCGTTCGTGTGGGACAGCTTACGAAGGAACTGGCTTTTAGACAACTTCACGTCGTCCGTGGGCACAACAGCCAAGTAGCATGGCCAGGTCATCACCAAGAACAGGAGACACTTGAGAATGACGTCATTCTGGCTGGGGACAACCGTGCAAGGTTTCTTTGAGGCTGGGTTCTCGGCTGATTACGATGTCCGTACCTTGGGACCTGGGAGTTTGATCTTGTGCCCTCGCTGTGTGGGCGACTGGCCTGCCCAGTACAGCGGCGAAGCGGAGCAAACTAGGTGACCTTGGGGTACTTCATGAGATCAAATACGACCGTGGTCATTAGGCGGGTGGCAAACGCAAGCGCTCCCTCGTCAATGTCATAGCTGCCGGTGTGGGCAGCCAGCACCTTCTCACGGTTCGCGTCCTGATAATGTGTGCCGTGGAAGTCCGCTCCGATTCCAATGTTCGTAGCCTGGCCGCCGTTGGCTTGAACGCGGTTCATCATCTCAGTGAAGTCCTCAGATCCGCCCATTTTCTCCATCGTGTGGAAGGTAATGCCTGGAATTCGGGATGCGATGGTCTGGACTCTTCGTGCCAACAATTCATCGGAATCGGCTGTTCCGGCTCCTCCCATGGCACGAATGGATGATGTGCAGCCATACATGGCGGCGGCTGATTCGATCACAGCCACGGCCCTCTCATACATCGAATCGCACAGCTCTGTGTTTTCTCCACGGACTTCAGCGACAAGCGTGGCCTGTGAAGGAATGACATTCCTTCCAGATCCAGCGGTCATCTTGCCCACGTTCACTCGCGTGAATCCATTGCGGTGTCTCGGCAAGGCATAAAGGTTGAGTACAGCGTTGGCCGCTGCCAGAAGAGCATTGTGCCCTCCCTCAGGAGAGCCTCCGGCATGGGCCGGCGCACCATGAAACGTGATGTCCATCTTGCGAGTGGCCGCGTATCCACCCATTCCAGGGAAGATTTCGCCGACAGAGCAACCGGTGACCAAGTGATGCCCGAGCAGCAAGTCCACATCGTCTACCACTCCGGCGGCGACCATGGAGCGTGCACCGCGAACGCCTTCCTCAGCGGGCTGGAAGATCAGTTTGACGGTTCCCCTGATCTCTGACCGCAGCTCAGACATGAGGCTGGCAATGCCTAGCCCGATGGCGGCGTGTCCGTCATGTCCGCAGGCATGGCAAACGTTCTCATGGATCGAGGCAAAGCCTTCTGCAGTGGGGCGATGGGACGGATGCTCGCTCTCTGCAAGATCGAGGGCATCAATGTCGAATCGCAATCCAACGACTGGGCCGACACCGTTTCTCAGGATTCCGACCACGCCATTCAGTCCGCCACGCATTGACTCAAGAAAGACTGGGTCAGCAGACTCATGCTGAGCGCGGACCCAGTGAGATTCAAGAATATCCTCAGGAGGCAAACCCATGCGAGCTTCTGGAGAACAGACATCACGTCCTGAGAGGACTTCATAACCAAGTCCGGTGAGCCGTTGAGCGATCAGCGAGGCCGTTCTAAACTCAGTCCAGCCCGACTCTGCGTGCTTGTGAAAATCGCGGCGATCATACACCAACTGCTGCTCAGCAGCTTTCGCCAGCGTGGCGATTCTCGCATCAACGGTTTCGTTCATTCAATCCTCCTGCTGTAGCCTACAGCATTTTTCCGTAACCTGCAGTAGTCGCAACCGTCGATCGTCATAGCAAACAGCTATCTTAGTTCGTGGATGAATCGGCCATTTTCGTAGATGAGCTTGTCGTCGGCCCAGATCTTTCCGCCTTGAGACAGATCGCAGACCATGTCCCAATGGATGGCTGATACGTTGACGCTTCCTGTTTCGGGCATTCCACGCCCCAGTGCCATATGGAAGCTGCCGCCGATCTTCTCATCAAACAGTGTATTGCCGGTGGCCCTCGTGATTCCGACGTTGGTTCCGATGGCGAATTCCCCTACGAAGCGAGCGCCTTCGTCTGTGTCGATGGTTTTGAGCAAGAAATCCTCTCCTTTGTCGGCTGTGGCCTTGACCACCTTGCCCTTCTCGAACCAGACATGCACGCCTTCCAGTGTTCGGCCTTGATAGGTGGTGGGATAGGAGAACCGAACATGCCCTTCGACAGAATCCTCAACAGGCCCAGTGAATACCTCGCCGTCAGGCATGTTGCGTGTGCCGCAGCAGTTGACAAACGTTCTTCCCTCAATCGACATGCGGAGATCAATATCTGGTCCTTCGACTCGCAGGGTACTTGCCTTGTCGAGATAGTCCACCACTTTCTGTTGCTGGACAGACACCTTCTTCCAGTAGCCGACGGGATCCTCCATATCAGGAAGGCAGGCGTTGTAGACGAAGTCCTCGTATTCAGTGAGGCTCATTTCGGCATCCTGGGCGGACGCATTCGTCGGGAACAGAGCCAGCGACCACGAGAAGTCGCCATCCGCTGTGCGTTTCATAATGGTTCCAAACAATTCACCTTGTGCTTGGCTGGCCAAGGCGACCTTCTCTGGTGGGATATTGCTCATCGCCTTGGTATTGAGAGGGCTCATGATATTGATGCTTGCGTCGAACGTCTCAAACGCCACTTTCATGGGCTCCGGAATGTGCTGAATTTGCTCATCGTTGCCGTACTTGAACAGGGATTCGCCGAGGCCGGGCAAGCCGATGAGCATCATCGGATACCCGCCTGCCTTTAGGATCTCAAGGTGGATAGCCTTGAGAAGAGGCTCGGCAGCGGGGCTTCCCTGTATCAATACCTGGTCCTCCGGCTTCACGCTGATGGAGTACTGGACCAAGACCTGTGCAAGTTTCTCGACTCTTGGATCGGGCATGCGATTTCTCCTTAGGGCATTCATGTCGCGGTACGACCGCGCCTTCATACGTGATGGATCCGAGGGTATCGGTTCACTGAAACGGGCACAAGCGGTAGTTGCTATATCTCGATGAGGGCGAGATCGCGAGCCGTATGTAACGATTGCCCTGGAACCCAGCGGGCTACGCGCCGCGGACCCTTTCCATAGGCAGTCGATGTGAATAGGGTGAGACAGCGATCGGCAAATGAGTAGAGCGGGCACGTCGGTTGATGCGAGCGGATGTGCACGACAACGTCCAACTGTGATGAGCGCTCCTCAAAGGCCGTTGGGCCAAACGACGGCCGTTTACCCACTGGAATCGCTTGACTGTCTTTATCCACCCAATCTCCCCAGGTGATGGCCCTCCACGATTCACTCCCCAATGGGACATCGTCGATTGCTTCCAGTATCGGAAGATCAGGGAGCCCTCCGTGTGTGGCGAGGATGCCCGTGGGATGCCAGGCCGCCAAGGGGAGCTTCTCCAGATGATGGGACAGCTGCCCGGATTGGTCCTCGCGAAGGCTGTCCCAGAAGTCCGCAGGCCTAAACGGAGAGATGCTAAGAGCTTCGTGATTTCCCATCAATAGGTGCACATGATCCGGTGACTGAATCTTCTCTCGTGCGATGTGCGCAAGTGCACCCCTTGAATCCGGCCCGCGATCGACGATGTCTCCCAAGAACACAAGAACGCAATCGCTGCTTGGAAATTGCGTGCAGATGGTATCCACGGCGGTGTGGTCTCCGTGGATATCACCCACATAAATCACCGGGAGATCGACTGGAAGACGCACCAGTCGAGGGCCTACATTCGATAGTGCTTCTTCCAGCAGGCGGATCAGCTCATGCGTGGCCTTGTCTGTTGCCCCTCTAGCCACGGCGATTCCTACCTATTCGGGAATGCGGCAAGAGCCGCCTCGATGAGTGCAATTTGCTCATTGGCGAGCTCTTCCTCCTTGGCCTGGAAGTAGAGGCATCGTAAGAAATTGCGGGCATTGACGAAGCGGATGTGCACCTGCGGAAGCTCGCCCTCAAAACGAGCCTTGGGAACGACAAGGCCAAGCCAGTGCTCGATGGCCTCTGGAGGCCATACGTTGCGTTTGAACAGTTTGAGAACCGCCGCAGCCATCCTTGCATCTTCTTCGTGTGCATAGACTTCGCTATCTGGGCACATGGCTTGTGCTATAGCTTCCAGGAGATCAGTCATCGATTCGATGTGAAGTTCCGAACACTGAACGAGCTGCCCCACAGCATCCGCTGCGTGTGCGACGCCGTGCGCCCACCAGTTGTCAGCGGACACGTACCCACGATGATCCTTTTCCTCTCGCAGATACCGAGCCAGATCCGTAGACGTCTTCTTGATCTCGTCTACAGATAGGAACGGCTGCTTGCGATGCATGTAGAGCGTTGGGACGAGCAGCAGCACGACGAATGCTCTCAGGAATGCACTCTCAGTTCGGACCTCGCCGATTCCGGAGAACAGCGTCGCGTCGTCAAGAAGCGCCAGATGGATCTCGCGCAATCCTTGCGCATCGACGGCTTCTGACACGATCCAACGGTGGAGAGTGCCATAGACATAGCGCTCTCGAAACTCGCCCTCGCTTTCTCCCAGCAAGGGAATCGAGTTCAGAATGAATTTCGTCGGATCAACCGTCTGAGGGACGGCGTACTCGTTCTTAGCGATGTCGAGAAACGTCTGTCGAATGGACGCGTTGACCATGAGGGCTCCTATTTCACTCTGGGATGAATGGGATCATCATACGTCCGTGGATCGAGCATTTCGATCCACGAACGAGTGAACGTGTCACACATGCGACCCACGAATGGTCGAATTCCTCAGGCTCCAAGCTGAGATGTGCAGTGAGGACAGCGCGTAGCCGCAAGCGCAATGGGAGACGCGCAGAACGGACAATCCTTGGTCGTTGGAGCTGCGACTTCGACGGGCTTTCCCATTCGCGCAGTCACGCGGACAAGCCAGAACATCACCAAGGCGATGATGAGGAACGTGACAATCGCATTGACGAATGAGCCGTAGTAGATAGCCGCTGCCCCCGCTTCTCGGGCTGCACTGGCCGAGGCAAAATCCTGATTGGAAAGATTGATGTACAGATTGGTGAAATCGACGCCACCGACCAGCTTGCCGATTACAGGCATGATTAGGTCACTAATGAACGACTTGACTACAGTCCCAAAGGCCGCACCCATAATGAAGGCCACAGCCAGTTGAAGCAGATTTCCCTTCAATATGAAGTCTCGAAAGTCTTTTCGCATCTGATCCTCCTTCGGATAGGCCAATCCTTCTCTGTCACGCAAACGTATCATAGTCCTCTTGCGTTCGAGAATGAATCCTTGGATGGATCGGACTTTTCCCATTGACGCCTTCTGCCAAATGCTGTAGGGTAGTCGAGTCATGAACAGGGAACAGTGCGTAATGAGTGAATCGGGCTTGCTTGAGATCCAGCCCAGTTCTCTTTTCCTGAACACGACGACGAACTAGCCCGCCCGTAGGCAGCCTCGGCTGCATTGCGGGGTGGGCGTGACGACTACAGGCTTAACGCCTGTAGTTTTTTTGTTGGAAAGGAGACGACATGAATGCTGTGAGCTGGAATCCAGAAATCCTTCTTGTGCGTGGATCTGACATGCAGTCGTCGCTTGCAGATGTGATCTCAGAGGCGAAGAGGCGACAGGGATTACGGATTCGAATGGAAAGGTCGCAGGCTAGGGCGATATTGGGGTCAATCGGTTGTGGGGCCGTATCCGGTGGTCAGTTCCGAGAAGGTTGTGTCAAGGCTGTCGAGCTGGGCATGCAGCCGTTGCCTCAGAAGGCCCGCGTGCTGGCAGAGATACACCGACGAATCGACCGCTTGTCTGAAACTGCTGAGGGTTCAGGTTCTTGGCAATCCGGCTTGGCGTCGATCATCAGCTTCGCGGGTGCGTGGGCGCTAGCCGCTCGATTGATGCGAGCGGGCCTGAGTGTCTGCATTCGCGAGGAAAACCCAAGCGCTCAATTCACTGGTTGTGCCGTTCAGGAAAGGGCCGATGTGGAACTTGTCATTCCCATCGGCCCTGCATAGAGGATCTAGGCCGTGGTTTGCTTGTCTTTACCAAGGCGATCGATCACGTTGATCAGGCGATCCGCCAAATCGGGTTCGACTTGCCTCAGCGATGACATGAACGCGCCTAGATTGGCGCCACCATTGGCTGAGAACAAATCGAGGAAACTGTCTACCTTCCCCGTTGAGACAAGCTTCAAGTCCGCGTGTTGCAGCGCTTTAGCCAACTCCAGGCCCACTTTCTCGTCCTTCTCGATATTACGGAAGGATCGGCCTGCTTCCTGCAACCTGTTAAGGGCTTCAGCACGTTTGGAAATGGCCTCTGCTTCAGCCATTCCCTTGCTACGGGTGACTTCAGCCTCAGCCAAACCAATGATGCGTGTTCCTTCTCCCTCAGCTTCCCTTTTTAGGATGACAGATTGGCGCTCACCCTGAGCGCGCTCGATGGCCGCATCGCGCTCAATTTCCGCCGCTCGAACCTTGCGGATACGTTCGACTTCCATTTCTTCGGTGGCCACCTTTTGTTGCGAAACAAACACCCGTTGCTCTTTCTCGCGATTGCGGACACCAATGGCTTCTGCTGCCTGCGATTCTCGCATCTCAGATGCCTGGGTGTTCTCCGCTTCCACGACACGAGCTTCCCTTTCCTTCACAGCGACAATTTGGCGGCTTTCAGAGTTGATTTCTGCTTCTCGCTTCCTGGCGATGTCGGAAATCACCGAATTGTCAGGAGCATCTGTAATATCCACAATCCCAACATTGGTGATGATGCAGCCATACTCGTCCATGTCGGCAGATAGGGCATGCTGAAGCTTCGACGCGATTTCGTCCTTCTTCTCAATAATGTCCTCTGCAGCGAAGGCCGTGGTTGTGTTTCGGATGGCGTTCTCCATCAATTCCTTCACGCCGGTTACGAAGTCATCGACGCTCCGGCCAGGCCAGCGCTGAGCAGACTTGAGAGGATCTGTCACCCGCACGAAGACGGATGCCGTGAGTGTGAAGCGAGCCGTCCGTGCTGCGAATGTCACCATCTCAGGAACTCTCAACTCCAACACGCTCAAGGGAACCTGTGTGACGTCCATCCCCACCCAGGGGACCCAGCTGGGGAAGTAATAGTAGGTTGTACCGCGAATTCCTTCGATCTCCGCCGTGCCCGAATACACGACGACTTTCTTGCGCTTGATGACGACGTGTGCTTCGTGTCTCGGGACGACGCGCCGTTGCCTGGGTAGACTCAGAACCACCCACAAAACGATGATGACAACACCGGCAAGAATGAGCAGAGATGTGAGCTGCACGTGCCCTCCTTCGTTCGCTTATGAATTGGCAAGTGGAACGCATTACAACATGATATGCGCAGTATAGCCGATATTCATTCTGACTGTACAACCGAGGGTGGATGACATGATTCAGGGTTTTCCGTATTACACGAAATGCGATCGTTCTTCTTGTATACTACGGCCATGGCCACACTGGAAGATGTTGCGCGATTCCTCGGATTATCGAAAAGCGCTGTTAGGAACCGAGTGAATGCCTTGGGGGAGACGTTGGACGCCTATCTCTCTCGAGGCGAACGAAACCGCCTCATTTTCGAAGGCGAAGCCGTGGCGATCCTTCGCCGACTTGAAGAGCTTCGCGAGAGCGAAGGCCTGCTGATTCAAGAAGCAGCCGAGCGACTCAAATGGGAGCTGTCATATACTGAACAGCCACCTGGTGTCTATATCATGCTGCCCGCAGAAGTTGAATCATCGGTGTTGAAGGAAGTTGTCCAGGAACTCTGTGATGAGCGCGATCATTGGCGCAGCTATGCCAAGATGCTTCAATCCGTACTTCCGAATAGTCTCAAATGGCTGACCAACATCAGTCCAACGGGTCCCTCTGACCGTCGGCTCAATTAGCCTCTCTGAATACACCACAAACCCACATGAGCTGCTGCCTGTATGGGCCCCCTGTGCCCATTAGAGACAAAAGACCAACCCGACGGCTTCATCTCTCCGACGGGCAGCCTGATCATTGAGGACGTCCATCCACGCTGTTGTCAACCCCACCCCAGCGTGCCCAAGTTCGCCACGAAGAAACAACAGAGAGCAAGTAGGGAGACTTGCTCTCTGTCTAGCGAATGACACCTTTTGTGACGTGTGCCTTTCACGGCGGCACAGCTTCCATTACGACTTACTCGTCCTCTGTCCTCGCGATGAGGCCACGTGCTCGAAATCGAGGGAGCACTGTGCCAGCAATAGGCAGCGTCATTCGATCGCCCAGCTGGAGTTCCTCAGACAGTGTCGCCGTCTGCTGCCCGCGCGGCGGATTAATCAATGCGAGTGTTGTGCCAGGCTCTGTGGCTAGCTGATTGACAAGCGCCAATCCGACCTGCACGTCACTGAGGCTTACACAACTGGTGACATGTCCAATGACGGTTCCAGCACGATCAAGAACCGCGGCACCCGCTTGTACTCGACGCGCACCAGCCTCAATCTCAAATCGAATGAGGGACCGTCTGCGCTCGACGTAGTCGGCGATGCATTGGGCTCGACCGATGAAGAAGGGCTTGTGGAGCTTCACATATGAGCCGAATCCAGCTTCAAATGGATTCATCGCGTATGGGCCGGCCAGTTCATGGCCATAGAGAGGGAGTCCAGCTTCAGTGCGGGTGGAGTCGCGAGAAGCCAGTCCGCACGGAAGCAGTCCATAGGCTTTGCCCACTTCTAGCAACCGATTCCATAGCCAGACGACGGAAGCGCCACCGACGTAAATCTCGTAGCCTTCTTCTTCTCCCGTGTACCCGGTCCGCGCGATGATCAATTGATGCCCCTCGACGTCCATTTCACTGAATTCAGTTCGTTGCAGAGCAGCCAAAGCTCTCTTCTGATCCGCGGACAGCAACTCAGCAAGAATCCTCGGGCTAGCAGGTCCTTGTAAAGCAATATCTGCGACGCCGCGAGTCTTCTTCAGGTCTGTAATCTGGACTCTTTTGGGGCGACGACTTGCGATTTCTCGATCGATGGCATAGATGCCGTCATTCACGCCATTGAGCCACTTCCAATCCTTGCGCTCGTTGGCGGCATTGACAACGACGAGATAGCGATCCCAGGCGCGGCGATAGATGAAGATGTCGTCGAGAACCTTGCCATCGATGTCCAATAGATACGCATATTGCGACTGGCCATCTTGAAGCCACGAAACATAGCTGGAACAGACCGTATTGAGGAACGCGGCAGCGTGGGGGCCAGAGATCTGCAATACTCCCATGTGGCCAAGATCATAGAGCCCAGCCGCTTCACGAACAGCTCGATGTTCCTCAAGCGCGGAGCTATACCAAACAGGCATCTCCCAGCCAGCGAATGGAACCAGTCGAGCCCCCAAATCCTTGTGGGCCTGAACAAGCGGCGTCCGTTCGAGCTCCCCGCCCTCAGCTTCTTCCCAGAGCCACGGCGTATGGTCGATTGTTCTATGAGCTACGGTGAGTTTCGATTGAGCGACAAAATACGGTTTCTCAAGATTGAATCTCTCTGGGGATCGAGCATAAACATCATTGATCGAGAGCCCGTTGCTGGATCCGAGAATGGGAATGCTCAGCCACTCCTGTCCGATCGGGGGCACGTCGGCTTCCGCAAGGATCTCAACCACCGCAGGGCCCTGAACTTTGCGGAATACGTCTCCTTCATCAAATATGATATAGCCATCCGCCAATCCGGATAGCCATTGTCGTACGATGTCTTCAGATTCAGCTGGAGCGAGAACGAGGAAGTCATCTGCCTCAAGTTGACCAATTACGACCTCAGACAGAAGCATTCCCGCCTCATCAAACAAGTAGGTGCGAAGCGAATCCCCATTTTGGAACGACGACAGATCAGAAGGAGTCGCCTCCTCCAGCAGAGCTTGGATCCTACCACCATACATGCGGAAGATGGCCCATGAAGATTCTTCATTGGCAAAAGAGGGGGTCTCGGCATAGAGGGTTGGATCAATGCGGGTTATCAATGCGCGAACGTCGCGCTTGGCCTGCTCAAGAACGGAAACGGCAATCTTGCCACGCGAAAGCGGACTGGAAAGGCCCTGATAAGTGAACGGGCGAATACCGCGCAAAACACGGGCAATGATGCCAGCGAGCAGTTTCATTTCTGTCTTGCCCATGCCGCGTTGCGTGATCCACGGAGTTCCCAATCGAATGCCGTGGGCATCGGCTGCGCTGGTGTCTCCTGGTAGCGTGTTTTTGTTGCACACGATGCCTGCCAAGTCGAGAATCCGAGACGCAATCTCACCCATCATTACGAAACCTGTCTCAGACTCGATGGGGCGCAGGTCAACGAGCAGCAAATGGGTATTGGTTCCCCCATAGGCCAAGGTCAGGCCTTCGGCCTCAAGCGAGGCAGCAAGGAAGCCTGCATTCTCAACGATGCGGCGCTGCAGATCCTGGTACTCAGGCTGCTGTGCCAGCTTGAGTGCGACCGCCAGTGCAGCGAATTTATTGACGTGGGGTCCTCCCTGCTGCCCTGGGAAGATGGCGCTGTCTACGGCTGCAGCAATTTTGGAGTCTGTGGATAGAATGACAGCGCTACGCGGGCCGCAGAGCGTCTTATGAGTGGTGAAATTGACGACATCAGCGATGCCAATCGGGTTCGGATATTGCCCCCCGATGATGAGTCCCGCTGTGTGCGCGACATCGGCAAGGAGGATGGCTCCCACAGAGTCAGCGATTTCGCGAAACGCATGCCAGTCGGGCTGCCAAGGATAGGAGGTGAAGCCGCCAATGATCATTTTGGGGCGATGCTTCTCAGCAAGCTTGCGAATGGCTTCGTAGTCGAGCTGTCCCGTATTTGGGTCGACCGCATAGGAAACGATGTTGTATCGCTTGCCAGTAATGTTGAATTCGGATCCGTGTGTCAAGTGTCCGCCTTCAGTCAATGCCATACCCATGACCGTATCTCCAGGCGAGACAAAGGCATCGTAGACCGCCAGATTGGCCGCTGCTCCGGACAAGGCTTGCACGTTGGCGAAGATGCGCTCTGCCGGATACTCGTCTGTAGCGAAACATTCAGCAGCGCGGCGACCTGCGAGCGACTCCACGACATCTGCGAATTCGGTGCCTTTGTAGAATCGGCGATCGGCATATCGGCGGTAGCTGGCCAGTTGCACGTCCAGTTCGGCCAACTCATCTGGGGACGCGTTCATCATTGCTTTTCGCGGATAGCCTTCTGCATAGACACTGGTGAATACTGAGCCTAGTGCTTCTCGAACAGGTTTGGGTGTCAAGCTCTCCGAGGGAATGAGAATGATTTTCTCACGTTGTCGGCGTTCCTCAGCTGCGATCAAGGCTGCCGTTTGTGAATCGATGTCAAGGATGCATTTGTCTGAATACGGGCTCATGTTGACTTCCATCTCCTTCATACGGGTCGGGGTGAAGTCTACGGGGTAGGTTTCTTCCTTTCCAGCAGAGTTCCGAGAGAAGGTACAGGCCGCCACTGACCAGTGAGTGCCCGCCCAAGAGAATGGGGATGGAGGAATCCCTAGCTCTCTGCGCGAAGTCAATCCATAGGGGATCGGCCATCTCTGAAATCCGAAACAGGTCGCAGGAAAACCGCTCGTGCGCTGCGGGCAGAACGCCCTTTCGAGCGAGCAACGGGCGAGAGTCGATAATGGCAGCATCGGCGGAGTTCTCAAGCGCGTGGAAGAAATCGGCGAACCTGCGCTTCTGGAAAAGAGTCGCCAGCACGGCGTGCTGTCTGTTTGCGTAGGCTTTCATCCCACGGCCTTCGATCATTCCCGCCGTCCGACATGCGACCTGCTGCTCGAACGTCTGCCATGTCGCCGGATTCACGCGCCCCACCAAATAGACGAGAGCTGTTCGTTCGATAAGCAAGGCAGTCGTCTCCCGGATATTCGGATGGTCGAGCGGCTGGGAAGCGAGAAAAGACTGCAGGCGCGAGCCGCCGCGATTGGCTTCCTTTAGAAGACATAAATCGATCGGCGTATCTAGGTCGAATTGAGACGCCAACGAGCGTGGGAGGCTGAAGCATTTCACTCCATGGTCTGAGAGAAGGAACCCGAGCCCGTTGTCTGTTCCCGGAAGCGGGAGTTGAAGCAGAAATGTCGTATCGGACATGACTGCGAAATCGCATGAGTAGTAGTTGTTGAAGAGGGCGTGGTTCTGATCGCGTTGAGCAAATCGTGCAATATCTGCCAATTGATCTTGGGAGAGAAGCGTGCCGCTACCGCTGCCGAAGTAGACTACAGCATCTAGTTCGTGGCTGCGGATGATATGCTGGAGTGTCTCGCCGAAATGGAATGGCTCGGTATCTGCAACTGGATGGACTGAAGCGCCGAGCGACTCGAAAACTGCAGTGGAATCTTTGGAGCATGCGACAATGGTCGTAGGGACGAGCGTCTTGAGAGACTCCACAAGATCGCAGGCTGAAGCCTCTCGCGCAGAAGCAACCATACGTTCTATGTCTGACGGCCCCGCGGGCGGGTGGAAGATGACGGCGCCAGTTCGCTTCATGATGTTTGCATTATCAGTAGACCTCGTCGCGCATGGTCCTCGCACGTCAACAGAAAAAGAAAGCGCCCCAACAGGATTTCTCGTTGGGGCATTACTTCAATCATCAATGAATGCCTAGTTACCGGCGCAATTTCATGGGCTCGCGTTCTCCTACGTAGGGGAGAAGAGCAATCTTGCGAGCGCGGTTGATCTGCAAGGCAAGGGCGCGCTGGTGTTTTGCGCACAATCGGGTGGCTCGCTTCGGCAGTATCTTCCCTAGGCGATTCATGAACTGCTTCAGTTCTGCGGGCCGCTTATAGTCGAGCGTGAGCTTCTGCTCACAGACTCTGCATTTTCTCTTTCTACGATGAAACATACTTAGAACGGAACCTCCTCCGTTGTGCTGGCCTCCGGTTGCGAACTTGAAGGTGGCACCGCAGTCTGGGCTGACGCTTCACCTGATCGAGGAGCACCACCAAGAAACTGGACGGTTGATGCCACGACCTCGACGACTTTCTTGCGCTCGCCTTCTGCATTTTCAAATGAATCGATGCGTAGGCGTCCTTCAATAGCGACGGAGCGCCCTTTGCTCAAATAGTTCGCACAATTCTCGGCCTGGGATCCCCAGGTGACAATGGGAACGAACGTTGTTTCTTCTTGCAGTTGCCCGGTTGCGTTCTTGTACTGGCGGTTCACGGCGATGTTGAATTTTGTTCGTGCTGTGCCGCTTGGCGTGTAACGAAGTTCGGGATCTGCTGTCAAGTTGCCGATCAAAATTACACAATTCAAGCTGGCTGCCATGGCCTCTCCAGTTACGCTCGGGAAATGGTCTGATATCGAAGAATCTCTTCGTCGATATTCAAGCGTTCCTCAATCGTTTTCACATTCTCTGGCGCTAGTTGGAATTCCGCAAGACCGTAGTATGCGTCCGTGCAATGCCTGATCGGGTAAGCCAGCACGCGCTTTCCCCAATCTTCCACTTTGCCCAACTGACCACCATTGTCTGTGATCAGTGAGTGAATGCGCTCGATTTTGGCCGCTCGATCATCATCCGATAGATCCGCGCGGATTACGTATACGATTTCGTACTCTCTCACTCTAACACCTCGTCCTTAATCTGCCGGTAACTTTATCTGGGCGCAGAAGCTAAGTCAAATCGGGGGAATAGCGTCTCAGTCGGCGTTACCCTGTCTCACGTGCAGATAGGATCCGAATGAGCCGTCGACTTCATCCCATGATAGAGAAAGTGTACCCAAAGCGCCTTCGGATGTCATCCTTGGGCCCCTTTTGCATCTTTGGCGAAGCCTCTGAGCATGTATGTAATAGTATCCGTTTGTAATGCAACCTTCAAGAAAACTGCAAGTAACCTGCAAAAAACTTGACCATCTTTCTATTTTGCCTTATTAGTAGCGAAGTTAGACATAGGCGTTGGGCGCGGAGAAATTCGGCGATTCCATCGAATTCAAGAGCGGTAGGGGACGTCATTGAGTGCGGAATCAGCCTTGCGCATCGAGAGGTCAAGAAGCGGAAGGACAAATGGGAGGAAGAAACATGAAATGGGGCGGATACAACAGAAAAGGAGAAGAGAAAATGAAGAAGCTGTTTGGCGGGAAGGCGATGTACTACTTGCTGACGATCGCGACATTGATCCTTGTGTTGGCCGAGAACATCAAATGGCGACCGGATCCGCCGACCGGTGGATAGACAGACCAACAAGAATTTGAAAAGGAGGAAGCGATATGAAATGGGGCGGATATAACCGAAATGGTGAGAAGAAGATCCGAAAGCTGTTCAGCGGAAGGGCGATGTACTACTTGCTGACGATCGCGACATTGATCCTTGTACTGGCTGAGAACATCAAGTGGAGTCCGGATCCGCCGACTGGTGGATAGAGAAGTCGTAGGCATAGAAGGAGCAACGGCCATGAAATGGGGCGGATACAACAAGAAGGGAGAAGAGAAAATGAAGAAGCTGTTTGGCGGGAAGGCGATGTACTACTTGCTGACGATCGCGACATTGATCCTTGTACTGGCTGAGAACATCAAATGGCGACCAGATCCACCGACCGGTGGATAGAGAAGTCGTAGGCATAGAAGGAGTAACGGCCATGAAATGGGGCGGATACAACAAGAAGGGAGAAGAGAGAATGAAAAAGCTGTTTAGTGGGAAGGCGATGTACTACTTGCTGACGATCGCGACATTGATCCTTGTACTGGCTGAGAACATCAAATGGAGTCCGGATCCGCCGACCGGTGGATAGTAGGATCGCAGAATTGCTGACGGGAAGCTTCTGGACCAGCGATCTGCTCAATTGAGAATGTGGAGCAGGGCAAGGTTGTTGTGCTGCCTGCGGAAGCTCGAAGAGTGAAACTGATCCCGCTTTCGGTCACTGCAATACTCATACAGCTGTAACCAGTCGTCATAACAATGGGTGATGTCCGCAACAACGATAGATTGTGCTTGATGTATAAGCTGCCCCGAATGAGAAGAAGCACGCTCTTGCAGATGGAATAGGGTTTGGGTATCGATCGGATATTGGCGAAGTGCTAGTCGAGGACCAAACTTCACAGTAAGATTGTGCTCTCTGACCTAAGGGGACTGATGAGACGAATGAGTGTTGCTTACGTATATGTTGCGGCTCTGGCGGTGTCAGCCCTGCTATCCCTAGCACACTCAGTTACGCACTGCGCTTTCGCGGGGGGGGGAACAGTCTCCCTTTTTGTAGCGTTTGTGATATTGGCAGTCCTTGCCGAAGTCTATGCGACACGGGTCCCAGCCTACAAATGGGAAATCTCAAGCTCCATCGCCATCTGCCTTGCATCTGTCTTTATCCTTGGCCCGTATCTTGCAGTTATCTCAGTATTCCTTTCTTCTCTCATTTCAGAACTGCTTTTGCGATTGAATTCAGAAAAGCGAGGATCATCCGGGGTTATTCAAATAGTGTTCAATGTCAGTCAACTTGTGATTACCGTAACATTGGCTGGCCTGTTTCTCAAAGCGTTCAATCGCGAAACGTTGCAGTTGATTCATCCCGCAGACATAGGACTTGCTGTCGCAGTCTTCGCCATTTACTTGGTTTCCAATTTGTCCTTCGTAACGGGTGTCATTGCGATAACAGAGAACAAATCATTCCTCCAGTCTCTCGGCCGGAGCATCCGGCAGTTTTTCATGCAATACCTGGCTTTGTGCGTATCCGCTCTTCTGTTGACCTCTCTATATACGATCTCAGTTTGGCACGTCTTCCTGGCCCTGTTCCCGCTTACGTTGGTGCATATCTCCTTTAGGGGATATGTGAAATTGCAGACCGAGGCACGAAACACCTTCGAACGAATTTCACAATTGCTCGATGCCCGCGATCACTACACGGCCGTTCATTCCGTAGAGGTAGCTGAATTGGCGGTCAGGATTGGACAGGAGATGGGACTCAGTCAGCGTGAGATTGAGCAGATTGACGTGGGCGCTCGAGTCCACGATATTGGGAAGGTTGCGATTCCGGATTCCATCCTCCTCAAGCCGGGGAAATTGACTGAAGAAGAGTGGGTCACGATGCGTGAACACCCGGTGACGAGTGCAGAGCTGATTGCCGGAATCGAAATTTATGCGTCCGTCTCCGAGGCCGTTCGGCACGAGCATGAGCGATGGAACGGAACGGGATATCCTGATGGCTTGAAGGGCGAGCAAATACCTCTGATATCCCGGATTATTGCTGCAGCCGACATCTATAACGCACTAACGACGGATCGCCCCTACCGAAAGGCGTTCAGTTTGGAAAAGACGAGACAGATGATTGAGGACATGACTGAGATCGACTTGGATCCGGATGTTGCCTCGGCACTGATTCGCGTCATTGACGCGATGCCTGCAGAGCCAGCGGTGCCTAGGATAATCCCGACACCCGAGAGCGTGGAGGCGTAGCGGTATCTATGTTCTTCTTGTATGTCATCCCCGTTGGGCTCCTAATCGGTCTTCTTGCCAGAGGAAAGATCGCCAATCTTGGAAAGCTCCCACTGAGGTGGGTGGGCCTGCTGTTTCCTGCCTTATTGATCCAACTCCTGATCTTCCCTGTGTTTACGTCTGACGCGCTCATCCCGTTTGCGACTGCGCCACTTCATATCCTTTCGTATGCGTTGCTCGCGGTATGGATCCTCGCCAACTGCCGACTTCTGCCAATCGTTACTCTGGGCTTGGGAGCGGTGTGTAATTTCGCCGTCCTTGCTGCAAATGGCGGATTCATGCCCGCATCGGCCAATGCATTGCAACAGGCAGGTCTATCGAATCTTGCCGGGACGCTAACCCGCGAGGGGGCCTACTCCAACCTGGCTCTGATGTCCGCAGACACGCGATTGAACCTCCTTGGCGACCTCCTCTATGTTCCGAAATGGATTCCTCTCTCTGCAGCCTTTAGTATCGGAGATCTCTTGATCGCCCTGGCACTTGTCTGGTTGATCGTGAAAGGCATGAGAATCAATGAAAAACGACCTATCGAAGCTGCTTAAGCCACAGTCTGTAGCTGTTGTTGGAGCCAGCCCCAACGAGGGCTCTGTTGCGGGCACGATCTTGCAGAATCTGCACTCCTGCGGATTCTCCGGAGACATCTTCCCGGTCAATCCTAAATACGAAACCGTTTTTGGGTTTGCCTGCTACCCTTCGATCAGCGCACTACCAGACACGACTGACCTTGCCATCTTGGCAATCAACCGAAGCCTGGTTCTCCAAGCAGTTGAAGAGTGTGGAGAACGGGGCATTCGTCATCTTGTGATTGTTACTGCCGGGTTCAAGGAAGCCGGGGCAGAAGGCGAACGATTGGAGTCGGCATTGCGGGATTTGATCGCTCGCTATGATCTGAATGTTGTAGGACCCAATTGCATGGGCATCATTCACCGCTCTGAAGGCATCAAGCTCAATGCTTCTTTCTCTCGCTGGTTCCTTACTGGTGGAGGCATCGGATTCATTTCACAAAGCGGATCACTCGGGGAGACGCTCCTGGAGACCTTTGAAGACGCAGGGCTGGGTGTCTCGACCTTCATTAATCTAGGCAATCGAGCCGGGTTGACTGAAAACGACTTCTTGCGGTTGCTTGCAGACGACCCTCAGTGTCGAGCGATCTTCTTGTATCTAGAGAGCTTCGCAGAGCCCCACGAATTTCGCCGAATCCTTGAGTCCATTCATCAAGACAAGCCTGTCGTCGTGCTCAAAGCAGGCAGGACCAAAGCGGGAGCAGCTGCTGTAGTGTCCCATACAGGCTCGCTGGCCAGCCCAGATGCCATTGTTGATGCCTTCCTTCGCCAGTGTGGGGCCTTGCGTGTGACGACAATCGACGAGGCACTCAGTGCACTGCGTGTGCTACAGAAGGGAGTTTTGCCTGCAGGAAACCGAGTGGTCATTCTGACCAATGCAGGTGGTGCGGGGATCATAGCTGCCGACGCGTGTGAGCGCCTGAGCATTGATGTTCCTGCGCTCTCAGATGAAGTCCAGATGAAGCTTCGCGAGTTCCTTCCTCCAGAAGCTGGATACGGCAATCCGGTGGACATGATCGCCACGGCAAGCAGCGAACACTACGAAAAGGCCTTGGAGACAACGCTGCCTTCAGTGGACGCAGCCATTGTTATCTTTAGACCCCCGATGGTTTATCACGAGCCTGTGGAGAATGTGGCCGACGGTATCTTGAGGGTTCTCGCGAAGATGCCGACCAAGCCCGTTTTGGTTTGCACGTTGAGTCGCAGCGATATGGTGACTCCGCTTGTCAAACGTCTGCAAGAGCAATGGATCCCCAGCTACGTGATGCCCGAGACTGCAGTCAGTGCAGTCGACGTACTGTGTCGCGTGAAGGCGCTGGAAGTGGAAGCTCAGTCCGCCAATGAGGCTTACTCCACGGCGAATGGCCGGGCGATTGCGGGCCAAATTCTTGAGCAAGCAGCGGCTGAAGGAAGAACTGGTTTGAGCTTTGGTGAAGGCGCAGAGATTCTGGCTGCCTATGGTCTCTCTGTTTGTCCCTTTGCCTACATTGAGTCACTGGAAGACGGTATTGTATTCCTCAAGCAAGCGTGCGGGCCGATCGTTCTCAAGATTGACTCCCCCCAGCTCTTGCATCGATTCGAGGCCAATGCCGTGATCACGGACATTGAAACAAATGGCGGACTCGTCGAAGCCTTCTTGCAGTTGCGTGAGACAATTGATCACCTTGGAATGGCCGACGCGCGGATTCTTGCGCAGAAGATGTTGGCCGGACGAGAGCTAATCATTGGATTGGATCGAGATCCCTCATTTGGGCCGGCCATCATGTTTGGCATTGGCGGAACATTGGTTGAGGCGCTACGCGACGTTTCTTTCGGTGTGTCGCCTATCTCTCAATCCGAAGCCGAAACGATGATTCGATCGATTCGGGCATTCCCCCTATTGCAGGCGTTTCGCGGACAACCGGCTGTCGACCTTGAATCACTTGCGGATATCATCACACGACTGGGTCAATTGGCCACGGACTGCCCGAACATCGCTGAACTGGACCTCAATCCTGTTATCGCGACAACACAGGGAACCTACGCCGTGGACATTCTGTTTCGAGTTGCCTCTTCGTAGATGCCAGTCTGGAACCCTCCTAGCAGGCTAAGGGTACAGTCGATTAATCTGTCGAGGGAACGGAATGACTTCGCGGATGTGTGACACGCCCGTAATCCAGGTGATGACGCGTGCCAATCCCATTCCGAATCCTGAATGAGGAACAGAACCATACTTTCGCAAATCGACGTACCACTGGTAGGGTTCGACAGCGAGTCCTGCCTGCTTCAGCTGAGCAACAAGATCGGCTTCGCTGTCCACACGCTGGCTTCCTCCAATGATCTCCCCATACCCTTCAGGGGCAATTAGGTCTGCAGCCAACACGCGAGACGGATCGGATGGGTCGCGTTTCATGTAGAACGGTTTCATTTCCACAGGGAATCGTTCAATAAACACGGGCCTCTTGAAGTGATCTCCTAATGCGGCTTCCTGAGGCGCCCCAAAATCATCCCCGAATGAGACTTCGTGTCCCAGCTCTTGAAGCAGCGTCACGGCTTCTCCGTAGTCAATGTGAGCAAACGGTTCAGCCACTTCACGTCGAAGGAGGTCCACATCGCGCTCAAGCTCCTTCAGTTCAGCGGCCTTCTCCTCAATCACTGTGGTTACGATGAAGCGAACGAGGTCCTCTTGTAGCTCAAGGTTGGCCTTGTGATCATAGAACGCCATTTCGGCTTCTGCGATCCAAAACTCAGTGACGTGCTTTCGTGTCTTTGATTTCTCGGCTCTGAATGCCGGGCCGATCCAATAGACACGCCCGAGTGCCATGGCGGTGGCTTCCAAATAAAGCTGGCCAGATTGTCCCAAATAGGCAGGGACCCCGAAATAGTCAAGCTCGAACAGTGTCGTCGTGCCTTCGACGGATGTACCCGTTAGGATGGGGGCTTCTGTCGCTACGAAGCCGCGCTGATAGAAGAACTCGCGGAACGCTCGGAAGGCGGCATCGCGGATGCGAAGAACGGGAACCTGCCGCCCTGTCCGAATCCACAGGTGACGATGATCCATGAGAAAGCCTGGCGTCTGTTCTTTCAGCTCAATCGGGAAATCTTCAGTCGGCTGATGCAGGATCTCTAGATCCTCCAGCAGCAACTCGCAACCAATCGATGAGCGATGATCCTCCTTCAAACGACCATGCACGATGAACGAGGTCTCCCGCGGTAGCTGGCTCGCTTTCTCGAAGAGATCGGGATTGTCTGACACACCGAGCACGGCCTGAATGACTCCTGAGCCGTCGCGAATCTGCAGAAACAGGATCTTCCCGCTAGAGCGCTTATTGTAGAGCCACCCTTGTAAGGTGACTTGCTGTCCGATGTGCTGATGCGCTTCTGAAATGGTGATAGTCGGCATATTCCCTCCCTCCCAGGCGGGTTAGTATCGCAAGAGAATAGGGGCAACATTGGGGCGGCGCAAGGCCACAGGAACTAGACGGCAGCGCCTTCGTCGGAACCGGCTTCAATCACTCGGCGAGCCCAGTTGCCCGTGAGGAAGAATCCCAAACAGACGAGGGCTGTTCCGAGGTTGGACCAAAACATCGCCCACCAGACTCCGTTGGATCCCCACGACAATACGTAGGCCAGCAGATAGATGAGCGGAATGCGCAACCCCCAAAGGCGGAACAGGCCGAAGAACATCGAATAGGCCGTGTGTCCGGATCCTTGGTAAACGCCAATGATGACTTGGATGATCCCCATGAACGGGAAAGCAAACCCAACCAAGAGAAGCATGCGAACGCCGATCGCTACGACTTCGGCATTGGAACTAAAGACCTGGATGAGGTGCGGCCGGAAAGGAATGACCAGAGCAGCAGCTGCCGCAAGGATTACGGTTGCGATGAGCATGCTGTCCCAGGCAACCCGGCGCGCGCGACCTGGCTTGCCTGCTCCGAGATTCTGCCCGACCATGGTGGCCGTGGCTTGACCCAATCCCGTGGCGGGCATGAGCACGAGAGAGATGAACGCAGTCCCGATCCCAAATGCTGTAATCACGTTCGTCCCCAAATTGGCCAACGCCCCGTTAAGAATGGTGAACCCCAAAGCAGTCCCTGTTTGTCCGATCGAGGACATGGTCCCGATGCTCGCGATTTGGCGGATCATAGGCCAGCGCGGCTTCAAGTGCGACACCCGAATGTGGATACCAAGTCTACCTGAGAACAACAAGTAAAATCCGGCCACAGAAACCAATCCCCGAGAGATGACCGTGGCTACGGCTGCTCCAGTCACGCCCCACTCTGGGAACGGCCCCCATCCGAGAATCAGCAATGGATCTAGAAGAACATTGGCCACTACAGATATGCCCATCAAGATCATGGGCGAAACCGTGTCTCCGCTCCCATTCAGAATGGCAGCGAACAAGAAAGTTGAGAACATGAGTGGCGCACCAATGAAGATGATCCTTAGGTAGGTGGTCGCCGCTGTTGCCAATGCCGGCTCAGCGCCCATCAACGAGATGACAGGCCCGGCTGCAAAGAAGCCCGCGATGGCAAGCAGAACAGCGAAGATGGCGCTAAACAAGAACACTTGACTGGCGGCTAGATTGGCATCCTGCTCACGGTTGGCGCCGGTGTACTGGGAGATGAGCGCCATGCCTGCAACTGTGAACCCACTGGCTACAGAGATGGATAGAAACACCAGCGGGAAAGACAGCTGAACTGCCGCGATCCCAACCCCGACTCCTCCCGTATCCCACTTGCCGAGCCAAAATCGATCCGTGAAGTTGTAAAGTGTTTGGAAGAGATTGGATAACATGACCGGCCACGCGAGCTTCAGAAGCGAACGCGTGATTGGACCCGTTGTCAGGTCATTCGGTTTGCGGAAGGACTGTCGTTTCATGGGGCCGTATTATACGCATCCGTGCCTATCCCACGACACCCAACAGTGATTGGGAACACGTGAGCGGTGGGCGTTGACAAATGGCAACACAGTCTATAGACTCGCTTCATGCCCAAGGCTCAGTTCTCTGACATCCTTCACAAAGCCCGATCAGACAAGGGTCTAAGCCTGCGTCAATTGGCTACCCAATCGGGGATTGAGTTCACGCGCCTATCTCGCATGGAACATGGCACGCGTCCAGCTCCCGGGCTTCCTGAGATGAGACGCTTGGCCGAACTACTCTCACTCAATCTCGTCGATCTGCTCGTTTCGGCGGGCACACCGCGCGAGGCAGTGGAGCAGTTGCTTTGGGTCGAGCGCATGCAACAAGCCAAACGGGTGAAGTACCTGGCGGAGTATCGCCCTGAGGGTCACCGCGCGGGGATCAAGAACGAGTTTGTCGCGACGGTTGTCGAGAGAGACGGCGCGTTCTGCAAAGCGATGATTGGCTCTGAGACCTGGTGCTTGCTGACATTCTCTGATGCAGCAGTTCTGCGCGTCATTGTGCCTCCAGAGGCGATCCTGATGTTCTCCGCCAGCCCGGAATCCATTGCATGGATGCCCTCTAACATCTTTCGCACGCGAGTCTGCAAGATCCGAAATGTCGGAAGACTGTTGAATCTCGTCCTTGAGGTTGGCGGAATTGAATTGAATGCCCTTGCGCTGAGCACACCGAACCATGATGTGCCGACAAAACTTGGCGATGAGATGTTTGTTTCGATATCCCCGGTGGCTTTGTTGACCGAACCACTTGAACGCATGGAAGGAAGAACATGAACAGACAATGGTTGATTGGTACGCTCCTCGTTTTGGGATTGGCTTGGGCAGCGATCGCTTCTGGTTCGCCAGCCGTTTATGTGCAGACTGAAGCAGGTTTTGTCGAGGTTTTTTTGGGAGATTTTCCCCTCATCGAAGGAACGGTTGCCTATGAAGGGCCTGCAACAGGCGATGGTGGGGCGAATTGGAAGAGCTCCAATACATACCGGGGTGTTTCCGTTCTTTCCATACTTGAGTCCGCGGGAGGGGTTGCTGGTGCCGACTCGCTAGGTATCGTCGCTGTTGACGGTTGGTATAAGAAGGTGCCCGTGTCCGTTCTTTCTGGCGACTCTGTCGCTGGTGTTCCGATTCTTGCCTTGGAGCGAAACGGTGAATCGGGCGATGATTGGGAAGATGGACCCATGTTGGTCTTTCTCCCTGAAGATGAGGCATTCAGCAATGACGACATGTTGACGGCCTTGGGGTCGGAATTCTCCCATTACTTTGGGGAGGAACCGTCCACGACGGGCATGATGGTGAAAGGCGTGGCCTATCTTGTCCCCAATTATGATGGCTCCGCCCTCCCCCTTGAGCCCGAGGTTGTCGCCCCCGACGCGGCCAGCTTTCCGGACGGCAACGTCTTGACTGTCGTTCGTGGGGACGATTCGCTTGCCTATACGATGGAGGAGGTAGAGGCATTTGAGACGCTCGGAGGGCAGGGAACATTCACGACCTCGACCAATGCCGACTACATGGCAAGCTATGTCGGTGTTCCCATGACGACGTTCATTGGCAATGTCAATTCCGACGCAACGATCCGGGTGACGGCCGCGGATGGGTACTCAATGAATTACTCGGCGGAAACATTTCAGGACACCTCAGAAGGAACGTGGATTCTTGCCTACAAGGAAAACGGCAACTACATGCCATTTGACCCCGGCTACTTCCGAATCGTGAGGGTAGGAGACGAATCGACGCACTTCTCCAGCGCACTGTCTGCCAAGATGGTCGTACTCATTGAGATTCTCGGAGTCTACGTGGACTACGGCTTGGAGCTGACAGGGGCTGTGGAGCGAACGTTCTCTCGGTCCGAGTTGGAAGAGGGCGTTGGCTGTCCATGCCATGTGTCGACAGTGACCGTCACCAGCAAAGGTGTCGCCAGCGAATATACGGGTATCCCGCTGTGGCGACTGATCGCCTTTGTCGATGATGGCGTCTTCCCTGCCGCCGCGTTGGGCCTTCACTACAATGACACCGACTTCAACGACGTGCTGGCCCAGGCCGGATACACAATCGATCTGGTGGCCTCCGACGGGTACACGCAGACCGTGACCTCGGATCTGATTGCCCGCAACGATCTCTTTATCGTCGCATTCAAGAAAGATGGCGTGTTCCTGGATCCTGACAGCAATGGGTACATGCGATTTGTCTTTGATGACTCTGTCGGATTGCCCGAGGACTCGAATCTTCGATCTGTGAAGTTCCTGACCAAGATTCTGCTAGGGCTGTAGGCGGATATCATGGCTAAGTCGAGCACGAGGTCACGATTCGATCTTCGGGACCTCGTGCTTATCGCGTTGCTCTCTGCAGTCGGCGGCGTGTTATCGACGTACGTTGGCTATCTTGGGAACCTGATCAATCGGCTGTTCGGCGTTCCGTTTGGTGCCGGGCAGTTGATCGCCGGTGTTCACGTGCTTTGGCCCCTGCTAGCTCGGGTCATCATTCGAAAATTCGGATCTGGAACGATGACCGGGCTTATCAAAGGGTTGGTCGAATTCCTCTCTGGCGGTACACACGGGATCGTCATCGTGCTGGTTTCCGTCATCGAGGGGCTGTTCATTGATGTTGGAATGAGCATGACTTCGCGCCGATCGTTGGGCGTGATGATGCTTTCGGGGGCTGTTGCGTCGGCAACCAATGTCTTCATCTTTCAGGCCATCTACTTCGCCAATATCCCGTTGAGCCTGTTGTCCGGCATGGCGGGGCTTGCCCTTGTTTCAGGGGCGTTCTTTGGCGGTTACTTGGCGTGGGATCTGCACGATCTGCTGCGCAAGTCGCACCTCATTCGATCTGTGGCAGAATCCGGGACGAAGCAGCAGCGTGCCAACTGGTGGAGGCGCGGCGCGACTCTGCTTGTCGTAGTGATTGGCTTGGTTGGAGCTGCAATGTACTACCTCACAGTCTATGATCCATTTGCGACTCCAGACGCTGTGAGCATCGAAGGATCTGTCGCATCTCCCTACAGCTATTCTCTGACAGAAGGGGATGCTGCGGCTGTGACAATCCACGCCGAATTGATTGGGAGTACGATGACGCTGCCAGCGCAAGACTATACGGGGCCCTTGCTTCGTCAGATCATTGAGCGTGCAGAGCCAGATGCCGGTGTGAGTTCCGTTCACGTGATTGCCGCGGATGGGTACGAGATCGAATTCTCATGGGATGCTGTCCAAGCAGATGGGGAACTTCTTCTGACGCTGGAGAACGGCACCATTCGATTGGTGGCAGCCGCATACGATGGATCACATTGGGTCCAGCAAGTGAGGCGTATCGTTGTCCACTAAGGCCCCACGCATCGAGGTGAAGGATCTCTGCGTTCAATTCCCTGAGCGAGAACGTTTGGCGCTCGATCATCTCACAGCAAGGATTGAGCCAGGCCAGACGCTGGCTATTACCGGCCCGTCGGGCTGTGGAAAGACCACGTTGCTTCGTACACTGGCCGGCTTCATCCCCGACATGATTCATGCTGACGTAAGTGGAGAGATTCAAGTCGACGATCAACTGCTGGCTGCTATCGATCTGGAACAACTGGCTGTGGCTATCGGGCTGGTTCAGCAGGACCCGGATGCTCAGGTCTGTACGTTGCGGGTACATTCGGAAGTGGCTTTTGGCCCAGAGAATCTCTGTTTGCCGCAATCAGAAGTGGCGTCACGCGTTGCCGATTCTCTGGCGGCACTGGGGTTGTCTCATCTCACAGGGCGTGAGACCACCTCTTTATCAGGGGGAGAGAAGCAGCGGCTCGCCGTGGCGGCTATCCTGGCGATGCATCCGTCGGTCATCCTGCTGGATGAGCCAACAGCCCATTTGGATCCAGCGGGCGCAAGAGACTTGTTTGACCTATTGAACAAGCTGCAGCAGCAGACGGCATGCACGCTGGTTGTGGTTGAGCATCGATTGCTGCCGCTTCGTACGTTGAATCCAGAGATTTGGATCATGGATCAGGGGAAGCTTGTTGAGCGCGATGCGACGCGCATCCACGAAGAAGTCGGCAGCCTTGCTCGCGCACGCGCCTCAGATCACGCAATCGTCTCGCGTGGTTTGGGGTCTCAGCCCGATTTGCGTGTTGAACACGTATCGTTCGGTTTCCAGCAGCCATTGTTCGAAGACCTCTCCTTTTCGCTCAAGCCGGGAATGATCCTTGGTATCATCGGCCCCAACGGCGGGGGGAAGACAACGCTCCTGCGTCTCATGGCGGAATTGGAGCGCCCGAATGAGGGAACGATCGTTCGATCGAGAGAGCTGCGCGTGGGGATGGTCTTTCAGCATCCGCATCAGCAAATCTTCGAGCGAACGGTTCATCGCGACCTGGAGATTGAAGGGCCACTCGATGAATCAACGCTTTGTGCTTCCCTCTCCTCTGCGCGTCTGACAGGTTTGGCGGCGGCAGCGCCGCACTCCCTCAGTCTAGGCGAACAACGCAGGTTGACGGTGCTGGCTGCTTTGCGCGGGGCGCCCGATCTGCTGCTTCTCGATGAGCCGTTCATTGGCCAGGATCGCGAGAATGTGTCGTGGATTGTCGGCCAAATCGAGCAGGCACGCTCGCGCGGGGCAATGATCTGCTTGGTCACACACGACATTCCGATGGCCGCCGTTCTTTGCGATCGTCTGCTCTATCTTGGAGAACGCGTGATCTTTGGGCCCCCTGATGACGTCTTTAGCCAGTTATATGAGGATGACCTTGGGGCATTCACGCCGGATTTTTGGGACATCAACCAATGATTCGAAGCATTGTCTATCATCCTGGGACTCGCGGTCTGCACCGGGTTAACCCAGGGACAGGGCTCCTCTTGCTGGCATGCCTCATGCTTGCTGTACTTGGAACCCGCGGCATCTGCGCCAAAATGGCGGCTCTTCTCCTCGTCTTTGGCCTTGCCGCGTGGTCCGAAGGATCTGCATGGGCATGGTGCAAGTCGCTCCGTTTTGTCATCCTGTTTGCTGCACTGCTGTTTCTCACTCAGGTCTTGTCAATTCGTGATGGAGAGATCCTGTTTCGCATGGGGATTCCCATCACCACAGCCGGGCTTGTTGCGGGTGCGAACATGGCACTTCGATTTCTCGTCGTCCTGTCTGCCAGTTTCATGTTTGTCTTGACCACAGATCCTGATCGCTTTGCCAATGCGCTCATTCGCTGGGGTGTTCCCTACCGCTACGGGTTTACACTGATTCTGGCACTACGCTTCGTCCCGTTCTTCCGCAACGAGCTGCGCATTGTTCGAGAGGCACAAAGATTGAGAGGGATTCAGACGTCAGTACGGTCGATTGGGGGCATTCGACGAGCGATCCGATACACGTTTATTCCTGTCCTGGTTTCTGGACTCATTCGCGTCGATACCATCGCCATGTCCATGAAGGGGCGTGCCTTTGGGCTGTATCCACGACGAACGGTTTCATCTCATGCTGCGCTGACGAGGGAGGACCTGCTCATCTGGCTGTGCTGCGGACTCATCCTCATTGGAACGTGGGCGGCGAGGAGGTATGCATGATTCGGCGCTGGACTCTGCAACAGGTGGCGCGTGGCGCTTTCGTTCTGCTCATTCTTCTTTGTGTAATCCCGCTTACCGTTCAGCGCTTGCGCGAACCGCCAGGTCCTTCAATTGAGATTGTGTCTGCGAGCGGCGAGGTCCGAAAGGTTACGCTTTCGCAGATGAAGGCGATGTCTGTGCTGACGCGAGCAGGCAGCTATGAAAACCAATACGGGAATTGGCGAGACGAAGGTGTGTATTCTGGCATTCTGCTGATTGATCTGGTAGGGAATGCCGACTATTCATCGATCGATGTAGTCGCAGGTGACGGCTATCGCATCACAGTCGATCCAGAGCGCATACAGAATCCGGACTATCCGATGGTGCTGGCGTTCTGTATGGATGGCGCGGATGTTCCAGCTTGGGAAGATGGGTTTCGACTCGCCATTCTTCCCGAAGACGGCGGCGTGAGCAACGAAGAGTATGGCGTCGCTTCCGCGGGCAGTTACTGGGTCATGCGCGTCGTCAAGCTTATCTCCAATCCGTAACGTGTGGCGATCGAAATCGGCAACGATTCGAAGCATTTGCGTCAGACAGATCATGGCAAGCTAGAAGAGTTCCCTCCGCCTTGGAGATGTGGCATGGCTGAAAGGCCGACATTTGCGGTACTTCGTATGGAGAGGACATTCTGCAGTAGAGTGTACGCCTTTGCTGCTACCAGAGAACGCGGAATGTCCATGCCAACTCCCAATTGGAGCTGGCAAGGGGAAACTCTCCATCGAAGGCAAATGCAAAATTGGAGAACAGCTGGAATTCAAAGGATACGGTAATGAGCCCCATGCCAAACAAGGTTCCCGAAGGTGCCGGAGGGCGCTCAAAATAAGCGTCGATCTCAAGGTTGCCTTCTGATCCGCAGCATGATGGCAAGCAGGCTGAAATTCCGAATCGTTCGAAATAAGCGGCCTTCCCCGTGATGGAACTATTCTTGGCATCATCCAGCGAATCTGCAAACGTGAACGTCACGCAGTCGCTCACAGTGCATTGGCCGCGGATTCCATAGAAGCCCAGATTTTGAATCGTCAGCGGAGGCGCAACGGCAATCTCCCCCAGCAATTCGATATCTGAACAGAAGAACCAGGAGGGGGTAAATCTCAATGTCGGTGTGAGAACCTTCTCCTCTGCCGAGAAGACGATGGCTGCATCGAACGTGCCCTTGATTCCCCAGAAGTCCTCAAACAGGACAAGATCCGTCAATGTTGTCGTGATATTTCGAAATCCACTCGTGCAGTCAAATGCAGCACAAATCCCCATCGTGGCGAAACAGTCAAACCAAACCCAGTTTCCACATACGCTGGCCTCCCAGAATTCCAGGGGGCAGATTCCCAGCTTGATACTGCCTTGGAAACTGATGTCATTAGCTGCTCCTGTGACAGACCACTGTGTGTAGGAATTTGTCTGAGGATCCACAACGCTGGTGACATTGGAGAATGCCAGATCCAGCAACGTGAAGGTCGCTCCAGATTGCCAAGAAATGAACGAGACGGTGGAAGGATTGAATCGAAGAGACGAGTTGAGGTTGATACCGCCCAACGGAGCGGAGGCAGAAAGAGATAGCGTATCGAATGAAGAATTCGACAGTCGAGCGTCCAATGATGCCGACGCCTCACCCCACCCTAGCACGAGGTTGATCGACGTTTTCGTAAGTGAGGCGGGCGTGGTCGGGGTGGTGGTAATGGTCAGGTCAAACAGCCCGCCGAGTGTTAGATTGGATCCTTGACCGTTCGCGGTCAACGCAAATCCTGTCAGCGATATGAATGCACAAATCCCAATCAGCAGCAATCGTCTTGTCCGGTTCGTCTCCACGCTTTGATTGTCATGGCAGAGTCAATGAAATGCGGGGAAACCCTACACAGGCGAACGAGACGTTCGCCTGTGATAGGGATCACAAAGGCAGGGCTTGGGATCCTAGGGCATCAACCCAAACCAAACGGGCAGAATGCCGCTATGCCTCGCAAATACGGATGCAATGCCCAAACAGCGGCTGTGGGTGTGGAGATCCCAGAAATGGGTCGGCGAGATCAGCTGCACTCGATCCTCTACGATATGGGTCAGAAGTAGCCTCGACGCAGCACGCAGCGCATCGGCTTGCTCAGAAGGATGGGTGGCCAAAGCTGCCAGGAGATCGACGATGACGCTTAGCTGTCCCGGCGTGTGGCCCCATCCTCGAACAGCCTGCGGGGAGAGGATGTAGCCATCGATCTCTGGCCTATAGGCCTGAGCCATGAATGCTCTCCAATCACCCAAAACAGCCGATTGATAACCAAGATCACCTAGTGAATCACCAGCGAGGATCAAGACGAGGAGGCGACTGGCTTCCTCAATGGCATGGACCTCAGATCCTTGATCCAGAGCGCGTTGTGCCATGGCGCTCAGGATGCTATCTGCTGTACTACGCTCGCGAGTAAGAATATCCCTGCTCATCGCGATGGCCTTGGCCGCCATGCTGTGATCATACCATCGAGCCACGGATGATGCGTCTGCAGTTTCCAGCGGCTCGGCGAATGCGCGAATCTCGGGATTCCAATGACGAACAAGCTGCTCGAACGTCTCCGTGGCCAGTTGCTCGGCCAATCGCTGCCCTCGGCTGTCGAGCACACCAGGCTGTGCTGCAGCGATCAATCCGATCAGCAGGGATGCCTGATCATAGACCGTACTACGTGTATCACTGACGCCATAGGAGACATCTTCTCCTGCGACGATTGCACGCAGGGCATGAGGAAGGTACGGAGCCCCCGATTCGTTGAGAATCGTGGACGTCGCGATCCATGAGAGCTGATTGTCGAGGGCGAATCGAACCCACGCCGCCAAGTAGCGATGAAGGGGGGTGTCGGTTCGGGCGCATGACACCACGTATTGAGCCTCGCGTGCCAATGTCCAACCAAGAGCTGCGGGGGTGATCACGGCGCTGGTAGGGGGGAACCCCAAGCCGTTTGCCAAGGTAGGAACGCCGCTTTCATAGGGCAGGAAGATTGAGGAGCCAAATGAAGGAATTTCAGGCAGATCTGACGCAAGGGCGAAACGATTCAGAGTGTCTTCTAGACTGACCGTGCGGTTGTCCGTTGTTGGCAGTTGTGGAGCGTAGCGAACAGGGACACCCAGTCCAGATTCACCTAACAGGACCCCGACATTCTCATCTGCGAGCTCATGGGCCAGTGTTGCATACCGCCAATTCAAATCTGGGATGCAGGCCAACGCGTCTAGCGCGGTCGCCAGGTGCATGGCTTCATCGGTCATGTACTCAGCTTCAAGTGTTTCGAGAACGCCAGCCATTCCCGTTTCTTGCGATTGGATCTCGACGTCAGCGCATGCCTCACGCGGAGGTTGCGGCTCGCCCGCGACGTTCTCATACGTGAGTGTGGCACAGTTCTGAAGCAGATCGCCGACTGCGGTATCTGCATCGACGCGAGCGAGAATCTGCCACGTACGCTCTTCAGTTGGCAGAAGATCGTCAAAGCTCCATTGGATCAAGGGATTGTCTTGTTCGCGGACAGGGTCGGTCGCAATGACCGTGACCCCCGCAGGGAGGAGATCTTCAAGAACCAGATTGTAGAACGTCTCATCGGTGATGTTCTCAGCGGAAAGAGTGTAGCGAATCGTGTCGCCTGGCTCGGCCCAGTCAGCCCCTTGCGACAGCACCGGCGATTGGAAGCAGGCGAGGGCGTCAAATACAGGGGCAAGCGAGCGTTCTGCTGCGATCGAGGGGGCTTGAGACGAAACCAAGCCTCCCGGCAGATGCAGCGGGACTCCGTCCAGAATGCGATCGATATGTGACGCTAGCCTCGTCTCGAGCTGCCATCGATCCACACCCGTGAGCTGGTTGGCCATACGAGATAGCGCATCAACTGCCAAGGCGAAATCGAGCGGGGTGACGCACCATTCAAGTAGCGAGCTTTGTGTCCGATAGACGAATAGCGACGGATCCCAGAATCGCGCATCAAGCGTTTTGAATGCGTCAAGGACAACCTCTGCCTTCAGTCCGAGCCAGCGCTGAGCTATCTGTAGCGCGCGCAATGCAGCGGTTTGTCCGGCGAAAGTCTGACGATCACAATCAACAGACGACTCAGGAATGACAGGCCAGGACTCGTCGAATCCTCCGCGGGCATCCACGAGAGTCTCCCGGAGGAATGATACTTCCTTGGAGAGGAGGACCAGCGCTCGGCTCCCGATGCTGGAGCTCTCCCCGAAAGACTCCAGAATATGATTTAGGGCAGTTGCCAACATGCCAAGATTGACGAGGGAAACGGAATCTGAGCGAATCCATCCGCTGAGCGTCGGACTGGCCTCTTCGACGAGGATGTCTGCCACAGGGTCGAGATGAGCAACCTCTAGTGTGCGCATGACGTCCTCCGCAAGTCCCAGAACCATGCTTCGCCAGTCCGTGCTTGGGAACGGTTGCGCGTCTAGGATCGATTCGATCCTCGAGTCCGATAACAGTGAGTAGGTCTCAGATAGTCCAAGCAAGAGCGACAGTTGATCGAAGATCGAGCTTCCGCGATCAAGCGTATTCCAGGAATACGCAGCACCTAGGTTCCGCGCCGTGGCATGAGGGACATACGAGACGTCGTTGGGGCCTAACTGCTGCAGTTCTCGCAAGACAACGATCTTTTGAAGGATCGACGCCAGAAGCACACGCTGACGGAATGCTTCATACGATTCTCTGTCTTCAAGATCGAGCAGCTGGCGCGCCTCCTGTGCTTCGCGTAGGAGCGTCATGCCTTGAGCAGACGCCAGGACTCGCGTGTCGAACGTGCTGGGATTCCAGGTCAGGGTGTTCATGCCTGTTTCCGGGCTTCCCGCAGCATACGGAATGGCGATTGGAGCCAAAGAATCGGCAACCAGCGGGAAGTTGGTTTCAGAGGCGAATCCCTCAATGGCTGACTGTAAATCGGGCATGTCGTCGAATCGAATCCCCAGACCTGAATGCAATGTAACGGCATTGAGGTTGGCGTCCGCGTAGTCTTCGATTGCTGCGACGCGATCCTGGATCACGAAGGCCGCGAACATGGAGATATCCGTCTGATACCAAGGATCACGCTCGACGACAGACCAGCCCCTGCATGAATCCTCTCCGGGATTCTCGTTATCCAGACAGAGTCTCTGCTGGAGCACAGGGGCCAGACGGCCGAGGATGCCATCTGTGGAGACCGGGGCAATCGTTCCCGTGCTACTGAGGTGTGAAAAACTTGCGTTGGCAGGAGAAGCATTGGCCAACTGGAGCGCTGCATCATCGACGATCGTTCGGATGAATCCGCTCATTCGACTCAGGATGTGAGCACTGCGTTCTTCTGTTGATTGAAGCGCGAGTTCACGCAATGCACCTGTCGCTAGGCCAATCTCAAGGGGAGTGTAGCAATAGACCTTCTCGTCAGAGGTTGCGAAGCTTGCGTACAGCCCGGATCCCATTTCGCCAACCCACATTCGGTCGTCCAGGGCGTTGAACGCAGATTGTGCGGAGGTCAAAGCACCAACGACGAGGTCGGATCCGGCAACCAACCCTCGAATCCCTGCCAATTGAGGCAACAGAGCCCACGCGTTCTCTGGGATTGATGTCTCGGCTACCGAGAACCAACCCGCATCATTCTGTCGCGCGATAAGGGCGATTATCGCGAGACGTTGTAGATCAGTAAGCATCTCCCTGTCGCTCTCTGCGACGACATCCTGTGCACTCTCCAATGCCACGAGGAGCAAACCCAGGTCACGTGTTGTGGCTGCATCGCCGTTCGCTTGTCCCGGACCCACTCTGTTTATCCATTGCCGATCTGCTGTGAGATGGAGTGCGTTGATGGCAACAAGCGTCTCGTGTAGGACGTTGGCGACAGAATGGAGCACCCGGTTTCGAAGATCGCTTTCCTCTGCAGGCCAAGCACTTTCCAAAGACCCAACAAGAGATGATGCCTCAGACAATCCCCAGAGCAACGATAGCTGATCGAAGAGAGTGCTGTCGTCATCGACGACTGTGGTGTCGGACGTATCAAGGTTCCATCGTGACGCATGCGGAATATAGGGTGTGTTGTGGTCCGGGCGAAGCGTGAGATTGCTCTCCAGGGCGATGATTTTGTTCGAAAGGATATCCAGGAGGACCCATCCCAGGAAGTGGTCGAGCGGGACGGCGCTGGCAAGCAACGTTTCAATCTCCATGGACTGTTTGACTAGGCCCATGCCCAGCGCACTGGCGACAATATCCTCGTCTGTCACAGTCCAGTGTCCAGAAGGGCCCAAGAGCCCGTCATCCCATACGTCATAAATGGGCTCTCCACCTTCATATTCGAGGAAGATCCACTGTTCAGCCAACGGCAGTGAGGCATTGGCAACTTCGGCTCTCGTGGCCAATTCACTCAGTCGCTGTTCCAGAATTGCCGTGGCAGACAAGTTTCGGGCCTCAGCCTGTTCCAGAATCAACGGAGCATGGATCAAACCAACGCCCAAGGAGGAGAGCACGTCGACTTGCATAAGATTGTCGAATGCATAGTCGGCCGTTTCGGATCCGACCGTGCGTATCCACGTTGGGAGCAACGATTCAGGGATCAAGCTCGCAGCATCGGGAACAGAATGAAGAAGTTCAAATTCAGCAGCGGCATACATGGCAATGTCCGTCTGGAACCACAATCTGTCCACAGTTGCATTCCATGTCTCGCAGACGTTGTCAGAGAGAACCTCTGATGTCTTGCGAAGGATCGGCAACGGAACGAGGCTTCCGCCTTCCCCTTGGGCATATGCGGATCTGCCGATGAGGGTGACTTGGGAGGCGTCATCGGGGTCGACATCGCCGGGGACCGATTCTCTTTGATCTTCGGGTATCGCAGTGCCGCTTGGGTCGAGGCCCGTCGCCTTCATGGTATTCGTATAGGCAGACCCGTCATAAATGGGGCCCGTGACGAAGGCAAGGAATCGAATCTCTAGACGATCGCCGGGACGCAGCGTGGCATTGAGCGACCACTGCAAGCCACTGAATCCTGCGAAAGGATCGGCAAACGAGCTGCCAAGTGGCCAAGCGGCGCTTGACGTGGCGTCGACATATCCGAATGCAGTTGGGAGCTGATCTGTGATATTGACATTGCTCGCAGTGGCTGCCCCGACGTTTTGCACCGTCAGTGCAAACTCAACAATGTCGCCCTCTTCAATTCGGTTATCGTAGAGCGGGGCGCCGGATCGGATGATCTCGGTCACTCTTTTGGTCGTCACCAAGGCAGGAACCTCTGCGATGCCGGTCAGAGAAACGTCATCACGATCATCGAGATCTGTGTCGCTGGGGACATCGCCTGAACGATTGGGCGGAATCTGAGTTCCCAGCCCGTCCGTTCCCTCGGCCTCCAAAACGTTCGTGTAGACACTTCCCGGATTCACACCTCCATTGACCAACGCCTCGAATGTCAGCGTCAACGTATCTCCAGGGCTCAACGTCGCATCTGTGTCCCACAGCAGTGCGGGGCCGGGAGCGCCCGTCGGGTTGCGTGTGAAGACGCCAATACGATAGGGCCACGTCCCTTGCGTGCTGCTGGATACGAAGGAGAACGGGCTGGGCAGCGCATCGCGCACGCCAACTTCATAGGCGGTTCCACCTCCCACGTTGGTCACGAGTAGCTGGTAGGTCACCAGATCAAAGGCCTGTACGGTATCCTTGGCACCTAGTGAGCTGCCATTGCGAACGACATTGAGAATCGCCTTGTCCGTAATGAGTGCGGGAACGGCTCCCATCAGGCTGACGGCACTGGAATCGTCCGGATCATCATCTTCTGGCGCGACAGATCTGTTGTCAGGCGGAATCGGGGTGCCGACTGAATCTTTGCCGGTTGCGATTACGATGTTCGTATAGACTTTGCCTTGCTGGATTTGTGACGTCACCAAGACATCGAAACGAACGACGAGTTCCTCTCCTGAATCGAGATTTGCGTTCAGAGTCCATACCAATGTCGGACCAGGTACCCCCGTCGGATCACTGGTGGAGCTTCCTGATGGCCAGGACGCGACCGTATGGCCCTGATAGTGGAACCCTGCAGGCAGTATGTCTCTCATATTGACTGCCTGTGCTGGGCCTGTCCCCACATTGGCGACAGCAACCTCGTAGGTCACGACATCGCCAGGTTCAACTATCGAATCTGTGAGAGTTGTCCCTTGCCGATTGATGGAGACGACAGACTTCCTGGTGACAAGTGCTGGCGCGCCAACCCGTACCGAGGCAATGCCCGTATCATCGGCATCAGGATCCTCTACATCGTCGTCAGACGTGTCTCCGATACTTGCGTTCTCTGGGGGGATCTGCGTTCCTGCGCCATCGACTCCGGCTGTCGAGACTGTGTTCACGAGATCGATGCCAGGCGCGGCGGAAGGTGTAACGAGAACGGTGTACACGGCGGTCAGTTCTGCTCCGCCATTGAGAGTCGCGTCGATCGAAGTGGAGAAGGTGGTTGCCCCATCGGGCAGCAATAGCGATCCACTTGTTGATGGAGAGGAAACCGTATAGCTACCGCTGTTCCCAGGCGCGGTCGTTTCTGTCTCCAATCCAGCAGGAATAGAATCGGTAAATTCCACGGCATAGGCAGTCCCGAGCCCGACGTTTCGAATTGTTACTGTGTATTCGACTACATCGAGGTACAGCAGTGGATCGACTATGCCAATGGGGACTCCGCCGCGAATCACGTTGGTCACACGTTTGTCCAACGTGAGCGCAGGCTGTCGCGTCTCCAGAATCACGATGCCTGTGTCGTCGGCGTCGGGGTCCTCTGCATCGTCATCCGACACGTCACCCACGTCAGCATTCTCACTCGGAATCGGATTGCCTGCCCCATCAACACCCGTAGCGGCGGCGACGTTGATGAGATCCACGCCCTGCTGAATCGCGCTGGTGACGTAGGCCGTGTACTGGGCAACGAGCTGGCCTCCGCCATCGATTGTTGCATGGATGGTTGTTGTGAATGCACTCACACCGTCGGCTAGTCCGGCCAGCGGTGCGTTGCTTACCGAAGGATCGGTCACATCATACGAACCGGCGATTCCCGGCGCATTGATCTCGGTCACCATGCCAACAGGCAGGGTGTCCGTGAAGTCCACGTTGTAGGCCGTTCCGAGGCCGACATTGCGGATCGTGTAGCTGTAGAAAACCACGTCGCCCGGCTCGACCGGCTCGGCGATGCCAATGCTCAACCCACGGCGGATGATTTGGGTGATGATCTTGTCCACGGACAGGGCCGGCTTCTCAGTTCCGATGACGGCGATGCCCGTATCGTCTGCGTCTGGATCTTCAGCATCGCTGTCGCTCGTATCTCCGATTGCTGGATTCGCATCTGGAATCTCGGTTCCGAATCCATCGAATCCGATGGCTTCCGCTGTATTGACGAGATCGACGCCCTGTTCGATACCACTGGTGACCACAGCAGTGAAGTCTGCGGCGAGCACCGCTCCGCCAGCGATTGTTGCGCCGAGCGTCGTGGTGAAGGTGACAGCTCCCGCTGCCAGACCGAGCGATCCACTGTCAGCTGGAGCCGAGACCGAGTACGTTCCCCCTACCACGGTTTGCATGCCTGGAGGCAGCGTGTCGGAGAACTCGACTTCGTAGGCGGTGGCACCGCCCACATTTGTGACCGCGAAACGGTACGACACAACATCTCCGGGCTCTACCGGTCCTGAGATACCGATACTGGCACCGCCGCGAGTGATGTCTGTGATCGTTTTGTCCACTGACAGCGCTGGCACGAGGACGCCAACGGTCACGATGCCCGTGTCATCGGCGTCCGGGTCTTCTGCATCCGTATCACTGGTATCTCCAAGAAGCACGTTCTCCGGTGGAATGGCCGTACCATCTTCCCGCTCGCCGTACGCGTGAGCGGTGTTGGTGAGTTGATCGCCTTGGGCCACAGCACTGGTGACAATGGCAGTGAACGTTGCTGTCAGCGTCTCGCCGGCATTTACGGTCAACCCGAGAGGGGCGTTGAACGCTGTGGCTCCATCGCTCAAGCCGAGCGATCCGCTTGCAGCGGGGGCTCCCACGACGTAGCTTCCCGCATTCCCAGGGGCGTTCGTTTCCGTGACGATGCCTGCAGGTAGCGTGTCATCAAACCCTACGCTGTATGCCGGCACAGGGCCGACGTTCTCGATCATGAACTGATACACAATGACGTCACCGGGTTCTACGGGCCCGGTGATGTTTCCGATGCTGACTCCCCTACGAAGGATGTCTGCGATGACCTTGTCTACGGACAAAGCAGGAGTTGCGTACCCGAAATCCTGTTCGCGATTGTGCTCGCCCGCAGCAAGCACGTAGTCCGACGTGTGTGCAGTGCCGAGGCCATCGTAGTCGTAGGTTTGCGCCAATCCATCAGGAAGCGTGGTGTCATCAACCGTGATCGTATAAGCACCTGCTGGCAAGAAATCGAATAAATAGAGACCGTTCGCATCCGTCGTTGTGGTCAGGATTTCATTGATGCCGTCTCCGTCCACATCGCCCTGGAGCGTCACCGAGACATTCGCGATACCATTTTCAGATGGATCTTGGACGCCATCTCCATTGATATCGAACCAGACATAGTCGCCGATGGAGCCGCTGCCCCGATAGCCGAAATCTTGCTCCCGGTTGTGCTCGTTCTCGGCCAACGTGTAATCCGAGGTGTGCGCCGTGCCCAGACCGTCATAATCGTAGGTCTGATTGAGACCGGCGGGCAGTGTGTTCACTTGGACAGTGATGGTGTAGTTGCCAGCTGGTAGATCATTGAATACGTACTCGCCATTGGCGTCTGTCGTCAGCTCAGCCGTGTAGTCGATGAAGCCATCATTGTCGAGGTCCCCTTCAATGATCACGATGACGCCAGGGATGCCGTCCTCACCAGGATCTTGAACACCATCGCCATCGAAATCGAACCAGACGCGGTCACCGATGGATCCAATCCCTGGATAGGGATCAAACGTGAGCGAATTGGCGCCATCGCACTCACAAATGGTTTCGTCTGGATCAGCAGTCACGATGTAGGTGCAATTCCAATTACCGCAATCCGGCGTGTAGGCGAAGACGATGTCCTGTGATGTGCCAGTAGCCACATCGACGGGGGCACTGTTGATCGTCAATCCGCACGTAGGGCTTGTAAGACGGAAGATGACGTTCGTTGCATCGCCACAGCCCGTATTGCCAACCGTTGCGGTGACTTGTGCTGTTGCAGCGCGGCAATCGACCACTGGATCGATATCTGTGACCACAAGGTTGGGAATCTCGGAGAGGATTGATGACAGACAGAAGGTGTTGTCCGTTCCATCACACTCGCAGATGTCGTTGCTGGCATCGACCTCAAACTGCGCGGAGTAGCCACAGTCGCCCGCGCAGAGGGCTTGGGAGAGCGTGTACTCAGTTAACGTGATGATGCTTGAGCCACTCGCGGCGATTGTTTCACCTGAGATGGTCTCGATCCATGTATCGACGACATTGCCTGTGCAGTTGGCACCGTCATACACTGTGATGAGAATGTCGAAGTCCGCGGCCACGTCGCCGCATCCCGTATTCCCCACAGTCACATTGGCGCTTACGGTAGCATTGCCATCCACTGCGCAACCGATCGCTGCCACGGCTCCGGAGATCTCCAGATCAGGCAGTGTCGACGTAAACGGCTCTGACAACGCGTTGTTCGTCCCATCGCATTCACAGACCTCATCGGCAGGATCGATCGTGGCAGTGAATGTGCAGCTACAGTCTCCGCAATCCGACCATAATCCCGTGACCGGGAAGTCGACCGTGGCTGAACCGCCAGCGGCCAAATTGCTCACGGGTTCGTCGGCAAATGTCAGGCATCCGTCAGTTGCCAAGCGAAGATCGAAGGCTCCCGAATCGCCGCATCCGGTGTTGGCGATGGTGACGCGAACGAACCCAGCCATCGTGTCTGAGGCACACGTCACATCGCCAAAGTCGATGTCAGTGATCGTGAGATCGGGGGAGGCGATGGCAAAGTTGCCCGCGCACAGGGCGTTATTGGTGCCGTCGCACTCGCAAATCGCATTATTGTCGTCCGCTTCTATTCGAATTGAGAGCTGACAATCCGGCACATTGCACACCGCCAGGGTTCGTACGATATTGATGCTCTGCTGATCTGTTCCTCCGTTGGCGGCCAGAGAGAATCCCGAGAATGTCTGCGTGAATGTGTCGATTTCCGATCCCGTGCAGTCGGCGCCATCGAACACGCGGAAGCGTACGAGGATGTTCTGGGTCAGCGGATTCCCGCAACCATCATTCCTCAGTGTGACCGGCCCCTGAATACGGATTTGTCCATCTGCAGAACAACTGACAGTCAGCTCTGCAGAGTCAACGACCAAGTCGGGTAGCGTGATTGTTGTGGGCAGTGACGCAAGATTGTCATCTTCACTGCATTCGCAGATCTCATCAAGAAAATCAACAGCTGCTGTGATGTTGTAGCTGCAACTCCCGCACCCAACATCCCAGCCAGCGAAGGTCAACGTTTGTGACGTGCCGTTAGCCAGAGGAAGGGTGCCTCCTAAGTTGGTGAAGCGATCAGAGACCGAGAAGCCGGTGGTGGTTTCCGTCAGCGTGATCTCAAAATCTGTCGTGATGTCTCCGTCGCCTGTATTGCGGACAACAAGCTGGATCTCGCCAGACGAAGGGGCCACACCATCTCCGGAGCACGTGAATGTCGGCGTGATGTCAGACGGTGAAATGGAGAGATTGGGAATTCGGACATTGGCCTGATCCTGAATGGTGGATCCGATATCGCACGTGGCTTCAGCCGTCGTATTGGGATCGCCATCCAGGGCGCCACAGCCCCATAAGACAGCCGCAGTGTCGCGACGAAGCGACAGCGCACAGTCGTCGGATGGCTGTTCGAGGTGAGCGGTGACCGTGGCGGTGAATGTTGCTGCCGGAGCGAGCGGGCCAATTTCCCAACCGATGATGTTGGCGCCCATAGCTGTACCTGCGCCAGCTGTTGGGCTGTCTGAGGAGTCCAGAACGAGTGATGCCCCCAGCGTGTCGGTGACGCGTATCCAATCCGCCGTTCCTGACCCTGTATTCACGACAGTAATCGTCCATGTGGCGGTATCGCCCGCATCGTAGCAATCCAGGGTGGTATTCACAGGCGACTTGTCGATGGTGAGCGTTGGGCTGAGTGATGTGAGTGGCACGGACGTGTTGTCTGTATATTGCGAGTTGCCACAACAATCGAAGGAATAGACGGTGATCGGGATGCTCTGTGTTGTGAAATAGCAGGAGACATCGACATCGAATCGTAGCTGAATCGTTCCTCCTGGCGCGATCGTCTCGCAAGCATCGCTTGCCCCACCCTCAGCGGCAATGTCATACCACGTGAGCGTTTGGCCCGTGGCGTTTGGATTGCCCGCAGGCGCGAATCCTCCTCCACAATCGATCTGTGTTGTACCCGTGGCATACGAGAGTTGGGCCGGCAACGTGATAACGACGTCAATGTTGGCGGTGGTCGCAACAGCGCTTGTGTTCTGAATCGTCAATGTCAGCGTCGTGCTTGCATCGCAGCCTTCAATGGCTCCCGGAGACAGCGATGCGCTGAGATCAAGCGGCGGCTGCCGCGTGGCCGAGATTGACGCCGTGGTAGGAGAGGTTGTCGTGCAGTCGGCATCGTTGGTTGCTGACGAGCCATCGACAATGCCGCATCCCCAAGCGGCGTCGATGAATACGTCCAGGGCGTCACAATCCAATCCTCCGGCAGCAGATGCGGCGGTCAGCGACAGGGTGACGACCTCGTCAATCGCCAAGTCCTTGATCTCCCAAGTGATTGTCTGCCCTGTGTTGGTTCCACCATCTACGACGGGCGTACGCCCGGGAGCGCCTGTAGAACTGACGAAGGTCAATCCATCATCGAGTGTGGCAACCACCTGAACAACGGGAATGAGCACGGTCCCATCATTGGTGACGTCGATTTCCCATGTGGCTTGGCCACCGCAATCGATGGCTTCCCCTGGGGCAGGACTCACTTGGCGAACCGCCGTAAGGACGACGGACGGTGTCAAGCCGATGGTGAACGATCCGATATTCGACAATCTTGGAGTCTTGCATGGGTTTTCGTAGGTCGCCTGGAAAGACAGGCTCCCTCCTTGGAACCCACAATTCACCGTGTAGTCAAAGCGAATCTTGACGACGTCCTTGGGGGCCATGTCTGACAACGTGGCGACTTGAGCGGACGTCCAAGTCAGCAGTTGTCCGACGATAGCGGGCTCGCCGGCCGGATTCCACACGGTGCCTCCATCTACGCTGAATTCGGGGTTTCCCAGATACGCAAGCCCTGCAGGTAACGTAACATTGGCGGCAATGTTGTACAGCGTCGTGACGCCAGCGTTCTTCATCGTGACTGTCGCGGGATTATCCGAGCACATCGGCACAGGTGTCGGACTGAATGAGGTGGCGACGAGTTTGCCTGTCGGGACGATGACGGACGAGCTGTCAGTTCTTGGTGCCTGACAGCTGGTGTCGTCACATCCCCACGAAGCGGCAATATTGTTGGTGAGTCCCGTGCACGCGACGAGCTCAGCCGCTACGGTGATTGTTCGCAATTCTCCTGGCTGTAGCTCATCGATGATCCACGAGACGCCATTGATGGCTCCGCCCTCATGATTCACGTTCGGGTACTCGGTCGCACCGGCGGCATTGTCGATGGACGAACCAGCCGCGTTGTAGATCAATCCGCTTCCCAGCGTGTCATCAACCCACGTGTTGTAGGCCACGCCATTGCCTGTGTTGTGGACGACGACAGACCAGGACACGTACCGCGTGGTCGCATACAAAATCTCGGGGGACTTGCGTGTGTAGACGTCGGCTGATAGAGACAGGCTTGCTTGATCCGAAGATGAGGTCGAGCACGAGTCATCGTACACGGCATCATCGTGACAGCGATCATCGAACAGGGCGATGACGGACAGATCGGCGAGTGGGCCGCCACAGGGGACGGTGACGGGAAATGTAAGAGTCGCTTCGTTCCCGGTGACAAATGCATCAGCGAAGCGCCATTCATAAGTACTTCCACCCGCTACAGGGGCCGTACACGTTGTGCCGTCCGTCGGGCTTGCGTCACCCATGCACACGGCTTGAGACATATCAATAATCGAGCCACCGGTGTTGGTGAGAACGAGCCGGACATCACGCGGTGCGGCAAGGTCCGAGGTGCGATTGAGCGTAATCGTGACGTCATAGGTGGCACAGTATTCCTGGATCGTTGGGATCCCATCGATGGACACGGACATGGCTGGCGGTTGTGCGATGACAGGGAGGCGTTGTGCGGGATCTGCGTACATCGTGCCGCAGTAGTCGATGCTGGTGGCTCCCGGATCGAGCTCAATGCCGGCATCGATGGGATAGCTGGATGCGGTGCAGCTTGCGTCATCCAGGCCGAGCACGCTCAGGTGGTAGCTGTAGACGATCGTCCTGTTTCGTACGGAAATGGGATCCGTCAGGCGGAGCTCCAACCTGCCCGCCGGGGTTCCATCGACTACAGCCCCCAATGTTGCACCCGTGACTGCCGCAGTTCCGGGCTCGTACAGCAAGTCGCCGTTTCCATCCACGAAGTAGGTGAACTCATTGAGTAGAAGGTCGTCGAGGGCTGGATCGTTTGCGAACACGTAGGTGTGCGTGACCTCGACATCGTAGCTTGATGAGCAGCGCACCACCGTAGTTCGATTGAGACTCATGGTCGATGAGAACAGGGCGACGCCATCTCCATATCCCTCACAGAGAATGGTGGTTGCCGCTGACGCGGTTCCCGTGATGGTGCAACCGCAACAATCTGTGCCTGTTGCCGTCACCGTATTATCGTCCGTTCCTCCGCCAGGAATGGCACAGTATCCACAGTCGGTTGGCGCCTGGAGTTGGATTGTCTCATCAAACGGAGGATCGGCAGGATTGTAGGTCCAGGTAATGGTGCGAGCGCCTCCATTGACGATTCCTCCGGCTGGCTCGATGACCGCGAATCCCTCGGGATACGTGTCGACAATCGTTATGGCTCCAGGACTGCTTCCCCCGCAGTCCACGCTGCCGACATACTCGACCGTGATGTCGTAGCTGCCGATCTCGCCAAGACGCAGAGATTCAGGACCCATCTTCGTTACCGCGAGCGATGGACCTGACTCCGAAGTGCAATTGGAGAACTGGGGATACGCGACGAAAGGGATGCCGCAGTCATTGGAGTACGTTAGCTCGAAGGTATTCAGTCCACTAGGCGGCCCAGCGCACCAGTCGACACTCTCGTGAAGAATGTAGAAATCGAGAGAGAACGTCTCTGCAGGTGCGATATCGGGAATCGTGAAGCAGCCATCCGTGTACGACACGCCGCTGGGAAGGCGAGAGAGGTCGACTTCATAAATGTGGATTGAGCAGCAGAGTTCCACATTCCTCGCTGAGCCTGCTCCATTATTGACGATGGGTATTTGTACCTGTGTTTCATTGGAGCAGTATGCGAGAACGACGTCCGGCACATCGAGCGATAGATCCGGATTCTTGACGATGAGATTGAGCGAGGCAGTCGCGGTCCCTTCATCCGAGGCAGTATCGTAGCAAACATCGTCTCCGCCGCAGCCCCAAGTGGCATTGACCTCATTGATCAGATTGGCGCACGAGACGACCTCGGCAGTCAGCTGAACGCTGGCTGTATCGCCTACTGCAATGGAACCCAGTGCCGGTGTGGTCCCTGCATTCCACGTGGTTGTTTGACCTGCATTGGATCCTCCGTCTGATGCGGCATTAAAGGCCAATCCTGAGTCGAGGACGTCTACAATTTCTACGTTGGATACTGTACCTAGGCCCGTATTCTCAACCGTAATCGTCCAAGTGACGGGATCGCCCACTGAGGCGTCTTGAACAGACGGGGTCTTGCTGATCACGACGGCCCCGGGCAGGATCTCAACGGAGGTGGAACTGACATTTTGAAGCGGAGCACCAGGGATGGCACAGTTTTCGAAATCGACTGTGATGATATCGGTCCCTGAAACGGCTGCACAAGTGGTTGCCATGTCGTAGGAGAGGGTGATGCTCTCGCCGGGAGGCAAGGCATAGGCCGAGCCGCGGATGGCGTCGATATTCCACACATTGTTGATCGGGTCGACAGTGAATATCTCGGCCGTCTCATTCAAAGTAATCGCTGTGGAGCCGGGCACATAAACGAAGCCGTCATTGGGTAGCGTATGTGTTGCCGATAGAAAGCAAGCGCTCTGTGTAGCACTGGCGTTGGTGATGGTCACAGTGAACGTGGCCTGATCGCATTGATTCATTTGATCAGGTCCGACGATGGATTGGGCACACACAACGACCGGAATACATAGCAGTACGATGAACCAACCGCACATCCGTGTCATCTTGCTCTCCTCATGATGTCATGCAATAACGCTAATTACTCACTTCCAGTCTTTTCGATATGAATTTGCAGGAATCCTTGATCGGGGCCCGTACGTGCCCAAGGCCAGAGAAAGAAGAACTCGGACTTCACGCCGCGATCCAGGGTTGCGGAAACCAGTAGACTGAGAGGCTCCTGGATGACAGAGCCATCGCCCGATTCCGTGTTCTCACCAATCCACAAGATGTGTTCGCCAAACGGAACGGACAGGAAGAAGAACCGCCCCCCGTCGTCTGTCAATGTCTCTGTATCGCCATCTAGGATGATGCGCAATCCCTGCAAAGGCCGATCGATGTCTTCGTCAAATGCGCCATCTCCATCGATGTCGGCGTAAACCAAGCCTTTGAGCTTGGTCGATGTCTTGACGACGCCCAGCGTGACTGTTTCAACAGCGCTGATCCCCAACGTCACCATCGTTTCGGTTTGAGTAATGGCAAAACCGCGACTCTCCAATTGGGAAACAGCCCCAGGGGTCATAGCGACAGTCCAACTTCCCGCGTTCAGCTCAACGCTGAGTCCGCCGTCTGCCTGTGTCGCTAGGGTGTCCCCGCCTATAGCCAGGCCGATGCCAGGCAATCCCGGCTCACCGGGATCCATGATCCCATTGGCATCAAGGTCCTCAAACACAAACACCTGAATGGACTGGATCGATGCAATACGCACGAAAGCCGTGGCTTGAGAGCTGGCCCCAGTCGGCTGTCCCCGGTAGAGATCGCGCACTTCGAGCACAATTTGGCCGAAGTGGGGCTCTCGGAAGATGTAGGTCAGTTGAGCACTCGTACTCCAGTCGGTGTCTGGTGTGCCATTTCCGTCCAGATCCCACCGATATTGAAGAATATCTCCTAGGTCCGGATCATTGCTAAATGATGCATCCAGAACCAGAGGTTCATTGACAGTCCCCTGATACAAAGAGCCCGCATTGGCAGTTGGCGGATGGTTGGTATGTCGCACGTGAACTTCGACCCAGCTCGTGGCGGTTGCACCACACACATCTCTCGCCGTGTACGGGAATCGATCTGTGCCCTCGAATCGAGCCGTCGGTGTGTAGCGGATGCTGTTCCCAACGATCACGGCCGTGCCGTTGGCGGGCGTTCCGATTGAATCCAAACTCAAGCCACTGCCTGTATCATTGCCAAGCACATTGATTAACAGCGCTTGAGATTCTTCAGTCTCGACCGTATCACCGACCGCTATCGGAGAGGACGTTGGGATTGTGACCGTAACAGTCGCTGTGTCTAGGCTTCCGCTAGGACCCGCGACTTCATAAGCGAACGTGTCGACCCCGCACGCGTCTGGATTGGATGTATAGCGAATGAGCGTTCCGCCTGAAATGATCTCAGCCGTTCCTTTGCTTGCGGGAGACGTCAATCGATTGACGAAGATCTGCCCGGCGCCGTCAGAGATCTCAAAGCTAGTGCTATAGGTTGTTCTCGGGTCACTGCATTCACATGTCGGGGGAGAAGGAAACGGAGTCTCGGAAGGACAGGGTATCGAATCGGTCGCTGTCGCAGCAGCGGAGACGTAAATATCATTAGCGAGAACGTCGATTTCTGCACTCGTCCCTCGTGAAACCGTCGCCGAATCGTTGGCTGCAGACAATCCTCCTCCACCGAATTCGATACCATAGGTTCCCATGTGCTCATCGCACAGATCCACGGCATCCACATCGGAGGCATGTTCAATCACCAACGTGTGCGTACCTGCAGCGGTGATATTGAGGTAAAACGTCCTTTGATTCGTTCCTCCAGAGAAGAACGTGATGAGTCCCAGATTCTGCCCATCCACGTACACGCGAGCAATGTCGTCATCTGAATTGGTTCCGTTGTCGTAGACGCGCAACGAAATGTCAGCACACACGGCTGTTGCGATGGCTGCCATCAGAACCACCACAGTAAGAACGACGATCTTCAGCCTAGAACCTCTCATGTTCCCTCCTGCCGCCAATACCTGCTTTGGGACTGATCTAGTCTAGCATGATTCTCTAACGTGGCGTGTGATTCAGCAAACATATTCCGTGGGCTCTGGACGTCGTTCGCTACAGCCAGGAGATCGCCGTCCCGGCAAAAACCATGTCGGGACGGCGGTCAGACAGTTACGGAGACACGATCACAGGCATATACACGGCTTGACCCGAACCATAGATGATCCAGAAGCTGTAGGATCCTGTGCTCAAACTGCCAGTGCCAATCTCGAGAGCATAGTGATCATCGCTTTTGTAGCTTCCTGAGAAAGCATAGGCTGTGTAGTCCTCGGCACCTCCAGCGCCCGAACTGCCCGTGAATCCGGGCCGAACTACGCTGATCCACGGCCAGCCAGCTACGCGTCGATCCTGCCTTGTCAATGAGAAATCGGCGTGCAGAATCTCGCCGGCGCGGACAGAGGCAGGGACCACGGATGTGATCGCTTGAATCCTTCCCAGGTCCGGCGAGTTTGTGATTCCTGGTGTCGCCCGAAGCGGATGTCCGGCGGAGTCATCACCTGCAATGACGAGGCCGAAGTTTGTTTGCCAGTTGTCGGCATTATCTGGTTTGAGTGGGTCAATCCGCTCCATGGAGCCTCTTGTCGTCGTGCTCCCAGCGACCCACCCATTGCGTCCTAGGTTGGCGGCATTGGCGGTGTCGACCACTTCTCCATATTCATTCACCAGCATCACGATCTCTCCAAGATCTGAGAGATCAAGCGAGAGAGTTCGCTCAACGTCATAGATTTGGTTTGCCTGTGTGTCCTGAATCGTGTTGTCGGTGCGTCTCTCAAGTACGTAGTACCCACTTTCAGAGGGAGTCGCGTGAGCTGAGATTAACCACGTCGTCTTGTCGAAGCTCTCAACGCGAACTTCGGCATCCTGTTCCTGGAGTGACTGATCGCAAGCTGCCGATGCAGCGCCAGCCAGCGTGCCTTCTAGCTCAATCACCTTCCAGATTTGATCTTCAGGCGTCGACGGAAGGTTGCTTCGCCATCGCAGCACCCAGCCAGACAGATCGACGGGGGCGGTTCCCAGGTTGCGCAATTCTATCCATTCATCACGCGCATCGGCAGCGGTTCCTGCCCACGCAATCTCGCTGATGATGACTCGTCCCTCGCACGAAGCCGCGTTATCGGCTGCAGCACCGGCTCCGGCAATAAGTGGGTCAACGCCAATGGTCACGGTCGCTGTGCTCAAGCTCCCACTGTCGTCGGCGATGGTGTACTGGAAGGTGTCGGTCCCAGAGAATCCCTGGTTGGGTTCGTAGAGAAGCTCACTGCCTCCAATGGCTACGGTCCCGTTCGTCGGCTGCGTGACTGACACGATGACGAGAGGATCTCCATCGGGATCAGAATCATTTCCGAGCACGGGGATTGACACAATGGCATCCTCAATGGTTGTAGCGCTGTCATTCTGAGCGATCGGCGCATCATTGACTGGAGCGACTGCTACGAACACCGTCGACGTGCTTGTCCCACCTCTTCCATCGGAAACCGTATAGGTGAACGTGTCCACGCCGTCAAATCCCGGATCTGGCGTATACACGAGCTGCCCACTGATTATTTCCACGGTCCCATGGTCAGGCGATGAGACGGATTCAATGGTCAACGGATCCCCGTCGGGATCGGAATCATTAAGAAGGGGAAGAATCGTCGTAGGATTGCCCTCATCGGTGATTGCCGAGTCGTCTTGAGTGAGTGGGGCATCGTTTACTTCAGCAACGGAGACAGTGACCGTTGCTTGAGACGATCCCCCATTTCCATCTGACACGGTGTATGTAAACGTGTCAATCCCTTGGTACCCTGGATTGGGGATATAGGACAGGTTCGTCCGGGAGTTGATGACCGTTCCATTGGCTGGTTGAGTGTAGGACTCAATTAGCAGGAAGTCGCCATCAGGATCCGAGTCATTGGCGAGAATTGGGATGACAACCAGAACCTCTTCATCCGTACTGGCCGAATCATTCTGGGCGACAGGCGGGTCATTCAGCATGCTCACCAGAACAGTGACACGAGCCGTGTCCTTCCCGCCCTTTTGATCAGCGACCGTATAGACAAAGCTGTCTGTCCCGCTGAATCCAAGATTTGGCGTGTAGACAATATCGGTTCCCGTGTTCACGGCTCTGCCATTTGCCGGTTGTTGGACGGACTCAACGACAAGCGCATCGCTGTCAGGATCAGAGTCATTGGACAGCACCAGGATGGTGACAGGTGAGTTCTCTTGCGTCGTCTGTGAGTCGTCTTGAGCGATTGGCGCGTCGTTCACTGGGAGGACGTTGATCGCGACGGACGCGGTGGATCTGCCTCCATTGCCATCTGAAACCGTGTAGGTGAATGAATCAATCCCCACGTAATTAGGGGCAGGAGTATAGATGATACTCGTTCCGTTCGACACGACGGTACCATGAAGTGGCTGTGTCACTGATTGCACGAAAAGCGTGTCAAGATCGGGATCGGAGTCATTTGGAAGAACCTGAATCGTAACAGTCTGATCTTCGCCTGTCGTCACGCTGTCATCCAGAGCTACGGGAGGGTCATTGACTGCAGCCACTGCGATCGTGACTGAGGCAGTTGCCGTCTCGCCACTATTGTCTGAGATCGTGTACTCGAACGTGTCGACGCCGCTGAATCCTGGATTGGGAGTATAGGCCAGAGAATTCCCGTTGTTCACGACCGTACCATGAACAGGCTGGGTCGAGGATTGAATCGTGAGAGCATCACCGTCTGGGTCAGAGTCGTTTTGTAGAACATCGATAGACAAAGCCGCTCCCTCGGTTGTAGATCCCGAATCATCCTGGGCTGAGGGGGCATCGTTGACTGAGGCGACCGTCACGGTGACTGTTGCCGTCGCCGTCTCACCCTGTCCGTCTGTAATGGTATAGGTGAATGTATCGAGTCCATTGAAGTTCGCATCGGGTGTGTAGGTAACGTAGGTCGTGTTGTTGATCACCGAGCCATGAGCAGGTTGGGTTACGGATTGAACGGCGAGATCATTGCCATCGGGATCCGAGTCGTTTCCTAGAACCTGAATCGTGGTCGCAGCTCCCTCATTGGTCACTCCGGTGTCGTCTTGCGCGACCGGCGGATCGTTGACTGCTGCAACGGCTATGGTGACCGTTGCTGTGGCAATTCCTCCGTGTCCATCAGAAATCGTGTAGGTAAACGTGTCCGTGCCATTGAATGCATCATCAGGCGTGTAGGCGACATCGAGACCGTTGTTGACAACGATCCCATGGGCTGGCTGGGTAACGGATTGAACAATCAGATCATCGCCATCCAGATCGGAATCATTGGCCAGAACATCGATGATCGCCAGAGAGCCTTCGTCCGTGGAATCGGAATCATTTTGTGCGACCGGCAGATCATTGACTGCTGTAACCGCTACGGTCACTGTTGCTGAGGCAGTTCCTCCGTTGCCATCCGAGATGATATAGGTGAACACGTCGACCCCATTGAATTGCGGATCAGGCGTGTAGGAGATGGAGGCTACGTTCTTGGCTGTTAATCCATGCGCAGGTTGTGTCAGAGACTGGATAGACAAGGAGTCTCCATCCGGGTCGCTGTCATTGGCAAGAACCGCAATGTCGATGGATGTGTCTTCATCCGTGGCTCTCGAATCGTCTTGCGCGATCGGTGGATCATTGACTGCGGCAACGGCAATGCTAACGGTGGCTGTGGCCGTGCCGCCGTGCCCATCTGAGATCTCGTAGCTGAACGAGTCTACGCCGTTGAAATCGGCGGCAGGTGTGTAGGTGACTTCAATGCCGTTGTGTTCTGCGGATCCATGGGAAGGTTGAGTCACTGATTGGACAATCAGACCGTCACCGTCTAGATCGGAATCATTCTCCAGGACGTTCACGACCACGGGCGCCCCTTCATCTGTCGAATCAGAATCATCTTGTGCTACAGGAGGATCGTTTACTGCTGCGACATTGATCGTGACTGTCGCTGTCGCTGTCCCACCGTTGCCATCTGATACAGCGTAGGTGAATACATCGACTCCATTGAACTGTGAATCAGGGGTGTACGAGATGGTATCTGCGCTCTTGACTGCTGATCCGTGCGTAGGCTGTATCAATGACTGGATCGTCAGAATATCGCCATCGGGATCGCTGTCATTGGCAAGCACCGCGATATCGATGGGCGTATCTTCATTGGTGGCGATCGAATCGTCTCGCGCGGTCGGCGGATCATTGACTGCCGCGACTGCGATTGTGACCAAAGCCGAGGCTGTTCCCCCATTGCCGTCTGCGACGATATAGCTGAATGAATCGACACCATTGAATTCGGGACTAGGTGTGTACGTGACATTCACGCCGTTGTGGCTAACGGATCCATGGGCAGGCTGCGTTGCCGATTGGATGACTAGGGGGTCGCCGTCCACATCGGAGTCATTGGCTAGGACATCGACGGTGACTGGGATGCCTTCGTCTGTCGCATCTGAGTCATCTTGAGCCACAGGGGGATCATTCGCTGCGGTGACATCAATGGTGGCGGTTGCAGATGATGTCCCTCCATTGCCGTCAGACACGGTGTACGTGAATACGTCAATCCCATGGAATTGCGGATCTGGCGTATAGATGATGTTCGATGCGTTCTTGACTGCCGATCCGTGCGTCGGCTGCGTCAGAGACTGGATGACAAGGCTATCGCCGTCAGGATCATTGTCGTTGGCAAGAACGGCGATATCGATCGGCGTATCTTCATTGGTGGTTCTCGAATCGTCCTCAGCAACGGGCGGATCATTGACGGCAGTCACTGCGACATGAACCGTGGCTGTGGCTGTCCCTCCGTTTCCATCGGAGATGGTATACGTGAACGAATCGACACCATTGAATCCAGGATCTGGAATGTATGAAACGCTGTTGTCGGCATTAATTACGGAACCATTGATGGGAGAGGTAACGGATTCCACAAGCAAGAAATCACCGTCAGGATCGGAATCATTTGAGATCACAAAGATGGCTACAAGCGTGTCCTCTTCTGTCGTGGCGCTGTCATCCTGTGCCGTCGGTCGGTCATTGACTGGGTTTACGCGGATTGTCACAATTGCCGTTTCCGTGCCTCCCTGCCCATCTGAGATTGAGTAGGTCAGGGTGTCGGTTCCGCTGAAGTTCAAACTGGGCGCGTAGGTTAGCGATGTCCCGAGATTCTCGACGACTCCATGGCTTGGCTGAGTTACGGCTTCGATGAACAGACTGTCGCCATCGGGATCGGTATCATTGGCCAGAACATCTATGGAGATGGGGGTCTCCTCGTCCGTCGCCGCTTCGTCATTCTCAGCGATCGGTGAATCGTTCTTCGCGATCACTGTGATGGTGACGACCGCAGTGGCCGTCTTATCGCTTCCATCGGACATGGTATAGGTGAACGTATCCAGTCCGTTGAAGTCGGGATTTGGTGTGTAAACGGCTCGACTTCCCTGTATCACCACGGACCCGTTAACAGGCTGGGAGACGGATTGCAGGACGAGGGCGTCGCCATCAAGATCGGAGTCATTGGCCAGCACATTGACCGCAACAGGCACGTCTTCCTGCGTGCTACTGCTATCATCTTGTGCAACGGGGGGATCATTTCTGGGCGTGATGGTGACGTAGGCTGTTGCCGTTGCCTTCCCGCCATGGATATCCCTAGCTGTATACGTGAATTCATCTTCGCCATTGAAATCCGGTGCTGGAACATAGGTCACGCCGAATCCATGGTTGACTACGTTCCCGTGCAAAGGTTGTAGGACGGATTCCACGGTCAACTCATCGCCATCTGGGTCGGTGTCATTGCCAAGCACATCGATGTCTACGGGCGTGTCTTCGTCTGTGACTTCGAAGTCGTCAGTAGCCGAAGGCAGGTCGTTGACCTCTGCCACAGCGATGGCTACCAAGGCCACGGACGTTCCTCCGTTGCCATCTGTAAGTGTGTATGTGAACGAATCGATGCCATGGAAGTCAGGATCTGGGGAATACGTTACGTTGGATCCATTGGTGGTCGACGCGCCGTGGCTAGGCTGAGACACGGATTGGACTGCGAGGCCGTCGCCATCGGGATCTGAGTCATTGTCCAACACGGAGACGGTTACTGGGGTGTCTTCTGTGCCCGATGCCGAGTCATCCTGCGCGACGGGAGGATCGTTCACAGGAGTCACTAAAATCGTGACCGTGGCACGTGCCTGGCCACCGTTGCCATCTGTTGCTGCGTAGTCGAATGTATCCACTCCGTGGAAGTTAGGATTGGGGGTGTAAGTCACGGTTCTGCCGTTGTTGGCAACTGTGCCATTCTCCGGCTGGGTGACCCAGTCTACGGAAAGGACGTCGCCGTCAGGATCCGAATCATTGGTCAATACGTTGAGAGTCGCAGGGACATCCTCTTCAGTTGCCCCCTGATCATCCTGGGCAGTGGGCGCGTCGTTGCCAGGGAGAATGATGAGAGTGACCGTCGCAAGATTAGATTCCTTGGTACCACCCTGTGCGAGGTACGTGAATTCGTCACTGGTTGTCTCGCTTCCGTCATGGGTATAGGTGAAAGATCCATCCCCATTCAGGGATAGAATTCCATGAACAACGCCTGCGCCGAGCGTCACGGATAGTGGGTGCTCCGGAGAAGCGATGTCGTTACTCAGCACACCGGGGCGGGATATATTGAGCGTCTGCCCCTCTCCGACGCTATACAAGTCATCAATGGCGAGTGGCGGGTCATCGCACAGGATTTCGACGATGACTGTTGCCTCGTTAGACTCCCTCCCATCGTTGTCCCGCACGACATACTTGAAGACGTCTTCATCGCACTCGCCTGTGTTGGGTGTATACGTGATGACACCGCTGGAAGGGTGAACGCTTATCGACCCTTCTTGGGGCTGTTGCGTAATGGTGATCGTCGCTAGATCGATCGTCCCATCGGAGTCGAAGTCGTTGGCAGCAACATGAATTCCCACGGACGTATTCTCATCGGTGGTTGCCTCATCATCCTCTGCTACAGGCGGTACGTTGCAGATGACAGAAATATCCACACGGGCTTCGTCCGACATGGCACCGTCATTGTCCGCGACTGTGTACCTGAAGTAATCGTCCCCGCAGCTTCCAGGATCGGGGACATAGGAGACAACGCCTGTTGACGGATCAGCGCTGATTGTGCCGTTCTTGGGATCCTTCGTAATGGTGAGTGTTGCTGGATCGATGGATCCATCTGGATCGGAATCGTTGGCAAGGATGTCGATATTCACGGATCGATTTTCATCTGTTGTGGCATCGTCATCCTGCGTCTTTGGGGGCTCATTGCACAGGACCGTGAGTTCGACCTTCGCTTCGTCTGAGACGCCACCATCGTTGTCAGCCACGGTGTACTTGAAGTAATCATCACCGCAAGCTCCTGAATCTGGGGAGTAGGAAACGATGCCCGTTGTGGAGTCTATCCTTGCTGATCCGTTCTTGGGGTCCTTGGTAATGGTGACGGTTGCCGGATTGATCGATCCATCCGAATCGGAGTCGTTGGCAAGAATATCGATGTCGATTTCCACATCTTCTTCTGTGGTGGCAGCATCGTCTCTTGCAATGGGCTCATCATTGCACCGCACGGTCACATCGACACTGGCCTCATCGGATACGGCTCCGTCATTGTCCTGCACGGTATATTCAAAATTATCGTCACCACATGTCCTTGAATCGGGGGTGTACGTGACGACTCCGTTGGATGGATTGATGCTGAGCGTTCCGTACTTTGAATCCTTCGTGATGGTGATCGATGCCGGATTGATCGAACCATCAGCATCGGCATCGTTGGCCAAAATGCTGATCTGAACGGACTCATTCTCATTTGTCTGGGCGGTGTCATCGACCGCTGTAGGCGCATCATTGTGAGAGACAACGATCACCGTGACCACGGCTGAAGCAACATTGCCTCCGCTGTCCCGAATGGTGTACGTGAAGCTGTCCGTTCCGCCGAAATCTTTCTCGGGACTGTAGGTTACAGTTCCGCCTCTGTTGATCTGAGTGGTTCCGCGGGCACCATTAGAGAGATCGATGATCTCTGTTGGCTCAAGTCCGAGAATGTCGTTTGCGAGGATATCGATTGTGACAGAATCGTCTTCAACGGCTTCGATTGCATCGTCGAGTGCTTCAAGAGGCAGAATAACGGAGATCGATCCATATTGATCCCCAGTGCACTTGGATTTGGGGCCGTAGGGCTCGCAAGATCCGTCCTCGCAGTCGGCCACATCCTTGTAATCCTTGTCTACGGACCACATGACCAGCACGTTTTCAAGGCTCAGTGAACTGCCGTACGGGAGAGAGACGGTGCCAAAGTAGATGTCAGGATAATCGCCCTTGGAGAGCACATTCATTGGCTCACTGACCAGGTCAGCAATGGCCAGATCTCCATCAATGTAGACATCTGCGACAAAGCGAACGCAGTAGGTCTTCTGTCTATTGAAATGCAGGGAAACAAACAGATTGGCTTCTGCAGATCCTCCAGGAGAGCCCGCGCCCAGTAGCTCAGCTGTGACGTCAACCAACTCGACATCATTGGCCGTGCATCCCGAAATGCATCGCGGAAACGTTTGGGCGTCGGCAGCAATGGCCATGAGCAGGATGAGCACAAGCAGCAGGGAGGCAACGATCAGTAGCTTCCTCCCCTGATACACAGCGGATGTTTGTTTGATCATGGGTTGATGCCTCCTCGAGAAACGCGATTAACCTTCAAATGACTTACATAGCAAAGAATGCTGGATGACGATCCAGCCATACAGGATGGTTGTATCCACATAGCCCAGTGTTTCTTCATCTCAAACCGCCTCCTTGGTGGAGGCCGGCAACCTGCTACCTCGAACGATCCAGTCCTCCTGGTTCGAGGCCATGGCTTTGCGTCCCGCTCTCGCGAGCGGTTTGCCTTTTTCAGCCATACATGAGCGAAGCTCGATAATATGATTATGCCTCGACTGTAGTTGGTCTAGCGAAGCAGTGGCATGGCTTCCAGTACATCGACCATACATTGTATCCGATGAGACAATCAAACCCAATTCTGGAATGGGATATCGCAGTTTTGTGGCGACGCGGCAGCAGCCGTGCAAGTGATTGCCAATAGAGAGTCTGGCTGTACACTGGAGGTTGCAGAAAGGAGGCGGCGCGATGTATCGAAGTTCGGTTCGCAAATTCATTCAAGGGGTCCTCTGTCTTCTGGATGAAGGACGAGACATAAGTTTCGAGCAAATCGCTGAGCTGCGGGACTACACGATTGCCGATATCTTGACAAAGCTTCGTGTGGACAAGGCGCAGGAAATTCGTGACGGCATGCCGCTCGAAGATTGGGACGAAATCATGGGCTATGTGGGGCGATTCAGCACTGCGCACGGTCCGCAATCTCTCCGTTTCTACGACTCCACGATCAAGAATAGCTTCCTGTGTTGGCTTGCTGCCATCGGCGTTGAGATGCTGGCAGACGTGTAGTGAATTCATCGCGCAACACGGGCTCTGGGTCGTCGTCGTGGACGACCTTTTCATTCGAAGGTTTCATCTGATTCAGACACCTGTCCAGCATGTTGTCTTCAGGTTCAGCACAATAGAAAAATCGATTTGAGGAGGCAGATGCGTGACAGCCAAGAGCGAGTACCAACATTCGGATAGTCTTATAGAGAATGCGCTGAATGGCATTTATCAGTGCAACGAGGATGGCGCATTCCTGTCAGTCAATGCGGCACTGGCGAGGATGCTCGGGTATGCATCCTCGGATGAGCTTGGCAGCGAGCAATTTCAAACGCTCCTAGCATCAGCCAAGGAAGCGGATATTGTCACGCATGGACTGCGAAGTAGTTCAAATCTGGTGGGCATGGAAGTGACGCTCAAGCCCAAAGAAGGACCGATGGTTCAAGCCGTGCTCAATGGCCGTTGGGTGGAGCGCGACGGAACGGGGAATGACCCGTATCATGAGGGCATCCTAACCGATATCTCGCATCTCAAGCGCCAAGAGGAAGAACTGCTTCACCTGGCTACGCATGACCCACTCACTGGATTGCACAACCGGCGGGAATTCAATGCCATCTTCGAGCGTCATTTGTCTCGGGTTCGGCGCTATGGAGACGCTGGCGCATTGTTGTGGATGGATCTCGACGGCTTCAAACAAATCAACGATAGCCTGGGGCACAACGCGGGCGACGAGCTTTTGTCTAGCATCGCTCATCGAATGAAGGCGACGGTTCGTGATTCAGACGTCGTGGCTCGACTGGGTGGAGATGAATTTGCTGTGCTCTATCCCAATGTCGATGAAGCCCAGGCGAAACTAGCTGCCGGACGACTCTTGGATGCCATTCGCAAACACTCAGTGGTCATCGAAGGCCAGATTCTTCGGTCGACGTCCAGCATGGGCGTTGTGCTGTTTCCTGAACATGGGAATTCAGCTTCTGAGTTGTTCCTGAAGGCCGACATGGCCATGTATCGCGCCAAGGCTTCGGGGCGCAATCGCATCACCATGTACTCGTACAGCGATGAAAAGGTAGAGAACCCCGAATCACGCATTGACTGGCTGCGAGTCATTCGCGAGGCACTGGAGAATGACAGCTTTGTGCTGTATGCCCAGCCAATTCTCGATCTCAAGACCAATCGCATCGTTCGATATGAGATCCTGCTTCGACTGAGGGACCAAGCAGGAAACTTGATCCCTCCTGGCGCATTCTTGGACGTGGCTGAACAATTTGGCTTGTCTGGGGATATTGACCGCTGGGTACTGCGCAAGGTGATGGACGTTCTCGGAGATGCTTCTTTGGGCGATGACTTGTCATTTGCTGTCAATCTCTCTCCGCGATCGCTCACGGATCCTGAGCTCCTGGCGATGGTGACGGGCAAAGAGTCGCTTACGATTATTGGTCCCGTCCGCCTTGTGCTGGAGATTACTGAAAGCGCTGCGATCTACAACATTCACGTCGCCAAGGATTTCTTGCGAACGTTGAGAACTCAGGGGTACGAGTTCGCACTAGATGACTTTGGCAAAGGATTCTCGTCGTTCTATCAGCTGAAGAACTTGGACGTCGATTACCTGAAAATTGACGGTAGTTTCGTCCGCAATCTCAGCAAGGATCCAGTAGACAAGCACCTCGTGACGGCGATGGTTACGCTTGCGGGCAGTCTGGGTAAGCAAACGATTGCGGAATTTGTCGAAGATGAAGAAACGCTGGAGATACTTCGTTCGATCGGAGTCGATTGCGCTCAAGGATTCTACATCGGTCGGCCGAGCCCACTGGATGGAATTCTCGAAGATCTACGCAATGCTTGAGCTAGAACATGCCTTGGATGTTGTGGTGAATTGTGTACCCTTGAAAGCGATCTGGCAGCTTGAGTAGATTGCCGATCGAAGGTGGGCAATTCCGTGAAAGACAGGGCCATGGTGTGCGTTGGCGTGCGACTCCAAATCAGGCGCTGTTGCATTCACGCATGGATGCTTGGCCTTTCGCTCATTGGACTGCTCGTTGTTGAAAGCATCGAGCTGCAGGCTGTGACGATCTCAGTGTCTCAATTCGCGTTGGTCTGTGATCCCGGCGACTTTATCTCAGAGTCGTTCGTCATTCTCAATAGTGAGAGCCGCCCTGTGGACTTGGAGCTCGAACTTGTGGATTGGGATCGAACGCTAGATGGCATCACGCACATCTTGGACGCGGGAGCGCTGGCCAGATCATGCGCATCCTGGATGTCCCTACCCGTTGGCGATCGTTCATTGCTGCCCGACGCCGAGATCGAGATTCCATTGAGTATCCAGATCCCTGCGGAGGTTCAGGGTACGTACTGGGCTGCAATTCTAGTCAGCGCACGTCTGGCTTCCGGCTCCGTGGAAGACGGGGATATTGAGGCGCTTCGACAATTCTTGGTGCGTGTATTCGTTACGGTATCTCCGGCAACGTTCGATGGACGTGTCTCCGATCTCAAGATTCTGGGAACCAATCCCCTCGGTATCGAGGTGACGTTCCTAAACTCTGGGAATACGATGCTTTGGAGAGTATCGGGGATGGCTGCCGTCGAATCCCTGGCTGGAGACACGCTGTTTCAGATACCAATGGTCCCATTCGATGTCCTTCCTGAACATGCCTTTCGTCAATCGGTTTTTGGAACATGGGGCCTGCCCACTGCCGGCGCGTACCTTGTCCGCGCGGTGATCGACTTTGGCGCCGAGTATCTGGTCGCAGGACAATTCGTACTGCGGATTGACGAACTCCATTTGATCCCGATCGGAACAGCCGACTTTGCGCCGGCAGATCATGATGGCGATGGCTTGTACGAGGATGTAGATGGCGATGGGGTCCCCACAGAAGCAGACGCAACGCTGTTGGCGGAACAGCTCGATTCTCCCTCGATCCAAGACAACGCGCGGGCATTTGACTTCAATAACGACGGAGTTGTGACTGCGGCAGATGTAGATACTCTTCGAGGCTTCGTCTTGCGAGCGACTGAATAAGGAACAATCAGTCTGTACCTGCGAATACGAGTAGGCGCAAGAGGTGAACCCGAATGAGATGCTGCGCGGGACATAGGCGTTGGTGGATTTGGATCCCCATGGCCATTGTTGTTCTGGCTGTATCCGGTTTTGCTGTTCAGCGCTCAGTGACGATCCGGACAAGTTGGAAGGTCCTGCCGTATCAAACACTACAGTTGAACGACTCGCGTGACGAGACGACAGCCGTCGCCTTTGACGTTCCAGAACCGACAGCCCTTGATATTGCCCGCGGATATATCGAGAGCGAACATGCCGTAAGACTTCATGTGGTGAGCAATACCCCGTGGAAGATCCAGGTTTGGGTGCGAAATCGAAGCGTTGAACCCACTACGGTTCTGCAGGTGCGCCGCCACGGAGGCAACTACCTTGAACTTTCTGGCCAGCCACAGATCCTTGTTCAGGGGCTCAATGGTGTTTTTGAGATTAGCGTTGACTACCGCCTTCAACTCGAATTCGATGGGACGTTCGCAACGGACCCGTCAGCCGAAATCGTTTACACAATCATGTCTGACTAGCGTCACCACCTTCAGTGTGTCCAGAACGAACCGATCAGGGACGCCACGTCGCGTGCGCGAATGGAGGACCGGATGTCTGGACGCAAACCGAGTGAGTGTGCTAAGGTGGCAGCATGAACAACCGTCTGCGGTGGATCCGGTGGGGGATTCTTGGTGCTGTCCTTGTTGCTGCCATCCTCCTGATCCTCATGCTTTGGGTTGGAAGGCCAGCAAGACTTCCAAGTGACGCGATTGTTGTGCCGAGAGATGTCGAGTCCCTTGCTGAGGCACTGGCGAACGCATCCCCTGGAGATACCATTGTTATCCAAGCCGGAGCGGGTTCGATTCACGGCCCCATCACCCTTGAGATCCCCGATTTGACGCTGATGTCATCGGGAGGCAGAACGTTGGTGAATGGCACTGGCGGAAGTCCTGCGATTTCGATTCTCGCTGATGGTGTGATTGTTCAAGGTTTTGACATCACGTCTGAGAGTATCGGCATTCTTGTCGATGCATCGGATTGCACCATCGAAGACATTCACATCGACTTGACGCCGATCGCCATCCAGCTGAATGACGCATCCCGTTGCACGATACGATCCATCGAGGCACGCGGTGGACAAATAGGCGTCGATCTCAGTGGCTCAAGAAGCGTGGTGTTGGAGAACTCAATTCTTGAAGGGGCAACCGAATTCGGCGTGCGCTTGCAGGGATCTTGGCGAAACCTGCTGAGGAATCTCAAGCTCTCCGGGAACGCGGTCGGGATTTCGATCGAACAGGCATCTGGGGACAATGGTGTCGACGCCTGCCAAATCGACCGTTGCTCGATTGCGGGCATTGAAATTCGAGCATCGAATGACAACGAGATTGTTGACTCAACGATCACCTCCGTTCGAATCGGGATCGTACTTGAAGGTGTCACGGGTACCGAAATCCGGTCGTGTGATCTTGATCATCCGACTGTGGCCGGCATTCATTTGCAGCAGTCCATCCAGAATCGAGTTTTGGAGACGCACATTCGGGGCAGCCAAGGGACGGGGATTCAGCTGACGCAGAGTATGGAGAATGCCCTTCTGTACAACGACGTTTCGGCCTGTCGAGATGCTGGCATTTCTCTGATTAGCAGTGATCGAAATCTGATCTCGGGAAATGAGATGAGTGACTGCTTGATGGGGATTGCCGTGTCGCGCTCAAACGACACTCGGATTCTACGCAATCACGCTACGAATTCAGTCGTGAGCGGATTCCTCGTTTCGCAAGGCAAGGCCAATCGCTTGCTAGACAATGGGGCGACGAACGGAAGCTTCGGTCTGGTTGTGGTCGAATCGACCGGCAACACGATCCTTCGCAATCGGTTGAGCGGGGCCGATGGCGCGGGCATGTTCTTGGTTCAAACCTCTGGTCAAAACTACGTGGCGGAAAACGACATGCACGACAACGTGCATGGCCTTGTTCTCGCGGCGGTGACTTGGGATCAATTCGCTCAGAATAGGATTCTATCGAACGAAATTGGCATATTGCTTGCCCAGCTGGGAAGTGGCGTCCGGATCGAAGGGAACGCGATCGCCGACAACCAGACGGGTCTCAAGCAGGCATCGGATCTAGCAGGGTTACAGGCGCAGCTTGGCGCGTTTGGAATCGCGGCTCTCAAGCCCGGCGAAACAAATGCTCCCGTTCTTGCCAACAACGTGTTCGCTGGCAATGAACAGTTCGACATCCAAAACGTCACGACGGTTTCTCTCCCTGCTGCCGGCAACTGGTGGGGAACACAGCGTTCGAGGGATTCCGCAGAAGCGGTTGTGTCGGATGGCGTTCTTCTGGAACAATCCGCGTGGCGCGGAACGCTTGCCGTGGGGACTGGATCCGACGTAGTCCGCGTCTTGTTGGGAAGGATCCTTGAACTCACTCTTAGCGAAGCGGGATTCCGAGTCATTGACTTGGTGGGGATGGGGCCCTCGCAGAGGGTTCAACAGGCCCTTATCGAGTCGGATGTTGACCTCATTTGGTGGAGCGGCGCCGCGTTCGAATCTCAATCACCCATGGCGGCGAGCTCGCCAATCACGGTTGCATCGTTTGCTGCCGAGGGATGGCGGGTGATTGTCTCTTCCCAGCTGGCGAGCCGATTGTCGGCATCGACGGTTTCTGACCTTTCTTCCTGGGCGGCAACCACGGGAGAGCGTTTGCGCTACGCCGCCGTCGCTTCGTTTAGTGAAGATATGTCCGATGCCTTCATTGCCGCCTATGGGCTAGGCGACTCCGTGAGGTCGTTCACTCGTGCCGAGGCATTGCAGGAGGTTGAAGCGCTTCTCAAATTTGGCGCTGTGGATGTGGCCATTGTCGGGAACCTTGAGGAGACCCTGACTACAGCAGGATTCATGGAGATCACAGATGATCTTCAGGTTCTTGATCAACAACCCCTCTCGATGGTCATTCAACAAGCCATCTCAACGGACCACGAAGAGATTCAGGGCATCCTGAAAGCATTGGGGGAGAGGCTTACCAGTGACGTGCTCCATGACCTCGTAAGCCGTATTCGATTGCTACACCAAGAACCAGACGATGTGGCGCGTAAGTTTGTTCAGCAATAGCGGAGTTTGAGGACTAGAAAAGGAGAATTCGATGGATGCCAGCAGCGAGATCAAGCAGCAGAGTGACAGGCGACCAAGCCCGTTCATGCGTCTTCGATCCGCGCTTCGATATGGGACAAGCTTGCGCGGGAAGCTCATTGTACTTGTGTTGGCGATTGCGCTTTTGGTTGTCGGGGCATTGTACTGGTTCTCGCTTGCTTCACTGCGAACGTCAATTACGGCAATCTATGAATCACGTGCCCGGAGTGTTGCCGCGGTCATTACCAAATCGATTCAGGAGAATGATTACATTCTCTACTATTCGGACGAATTCGATGCCGATATTGGGCGTCTTCTTGATCGATACGAAACCGTCATGGGGATCACTGTCGTTGGGATGAGCGCGCGGGGATTCTTGGTGGTGGCGAGCACGGATCCAACGGCTGTTGGAGAATTGGCGACTGAAGAAGATCAATCCCGCTTCGAGGCGCTTAGCTCAGTAGAGGTCGTAGGAGAACGAGTGGGAGGCACGGCGTTCCTCCGCGCGTACCATCCCATATTCTCTGGCGCGGATTTGATCGGCGTCGTTTTGGTCGACATGTCGTTGACCGAGCAATCCCAATACATTGCTTCGCTGTCTTGGAAATACGGGATTGCCTCGATAGGTGGGTTCTTGATTTTGGGTGGACTGCTTTATTTGGCGCTTCATGCGATTGTGACCAAGCCGGTTAAGAAAATAGCCCAGGCGATGGGAGCGGTAGCACAGCGGCACTATGACGTTGAGGTCTCTGCGCCCTTTAGAAGAATCCCCGGAACGCGACAACGCGATGAAGTGTCTCAGCTGATTGATGGCTTCAATCTGATGACCAAGGTAATCCATTCCCACGAACAGGAGCTGATGAAACTAGTCGTTCTGGATGAACTGACAGGCACTTACACCCTAGATCATCTTCGCGCTGAGTTGGAGCGTGAGCTGCATAAGACCCGGCGGTACAAGCATCCGACGTCCCTGCTGCTTATCGAGCTGAGGGGAATTGACGATCTCAGTTCAGATGAAGCGGACGGAGTCTTGGTGCGGACGGCAGGATTCCTTGTGAGCAATCTTCGTAATGTCGACGTGCTCTTCCGAATCAGCGACAAACGATTCGCGTCCCTCTTGCCTGAAACACCTCCAGAGGGAGCTGCTGTTGCTGCCAGGAGACTCGGCGCCCAAACCCCAGACGTCACGAATCAATACGATTTCGATCTCGAACTGGCCATCGAGCACATAGGATGGGGAGAAGAGGGTGCCCCTGCGATTGATGAAGTGGTGGCGCTCATTTCTGGCCCCTTCGATGCATTGCGTGAATGAGCCATCGGTCGCGTGAAGCCTTTGCCATTCTGGTTATCGTTCTTGCAGCAACGGGTTCGATTTACGGGCAAACGCCATCCAGTGATTGGATTGCCGGAATCAATATTCCAAGCTTGACACCCCTGCAAGTTACGTTTCGATTGACAAACAGTGGATCCACGACGCTAGCCCGTGTCAGTGGACAGGCTATTCTGTCAGATCAATTTGGACGTTCGATTGAGGTCCTCGGCATCGACAGCTTCTCACTGAACCCTGGCGCGAGCACAACGGTCTCGGCATCAAGCCGCTGGAGCTTCCAACAGACCGGAGTCTATCTCATCGAAGTCGCGCTGGATTTGGGAGGCGGGCACCTCATATCGAATTCCCTTGCCTTCCGAATCCTTCCTATTCAGCTGCCGTTGGCACCGCCAACGGCAGCTTTCGGCGAAGGGCTGATGACCCTTTACCAGCAGCCAGTGAATTGGGGCATCTTAAGAATCTTTGCTCCAGAAGCCTGGATGATCACGCATGGGAGGAGCGACGTGGTCGTGGCCGTGATCGATACGGGCATCGATACTTCCATTCCGCAGCTCAAGGACTGCTTGTGGAACAACCCCGGAGAGATTGCGAACAATGGCATCGATGATGATGGAAACGGCTACATTGATGACATCCACGGATGGGATTTTCGAGACGGAGACAACAGCTCGTTGGTTGGTAGCAAGCTGCATTGGCACGGAACCTTTGTGGCCGGGATCATCGCGGCCCAACCAGGAGAGGTTCCTATTGTCGGCGTTGCGCCCGGCGTGCGGATCATGGACGTTCGATTCCTAGATTCCGACAATACGTTCTCATCCAGAGACTGGAACATGTTCGCAGATGCGATTGACTATGCTGTGGACAATGGCGCAAATATCATCAACATGAGCATCTATGCCAACTCTCGCCCGCCCACGATCCTTGAGACTGCGATTCACCGGGCGGCTCAAGCTGGCGTCGTGATCATTGGAATTTCCGGGAATACAAGCCAAACCGGCGTGCTATACCCGGGGAAGTATGACGATGTTTATGCCGTATCTGCGACGACAGAGAACGATCAACTCGCTGGGTTCAGCACACGCGGGCCTGAAGTGGCCTTCTGTGCTCCAGGAGAGGGCATCACATCCTTTCTTCCTGGAGGACAAACCGCGACTCGCTCGGGGACCTCTTTTGCTGCCCCACATGTCTCGGGAACGCTTGCACTGATCCTTTCGGCCTACCCTTCGCTGACGCCTGTCCAGGCGGTGAACCTCCTTGTGGGATCACTGATTGACCTGGGGATAAAGGGGACTGATCCCTCCTTTGGGCAGGGATTGATTGATGCTTTCGAGGCAGTCAACAACTAGTAAACGCAGCATCGTTGAGATGGCATGGACAAACGAAACAGGAATCAACAGGCAATTGGTTCTTGATCGGTTTTCGTAACGCTTGCATACTGGCAAAGAACACGAGGGGTGGGGGATGAGACAGTTGGTCGTTCTGGTTGGACTTCCGGGGTCTGGCAAGACAGCATTGCACCAAAAGAAATCTGAATGGGTCGTTGTTTCCAAAGATGCGATTCGCCAATCTGTATTCAGGCACAGCTATGAGCCAGAGTATGAAGATGCTGTGGATAGGATCTTTTCAGCCACATTGATTGAAACGGTCGAATCCTCTGCGGATATTGTGTGCATCGATGATCTCAATCTACTCAGGAAGGAACGTCGATCCTATATTGAGTTGGGGCACATGACGGGGAGAGAGACCATTGCCATTGTCATGCCGTACGATCCAATTGACGAGATCTACCAGCTGGTTCAATCACAGCTTGAAGAACTCTCCATGAGCTCTCCGAAAACGAGGGTCGCGACATTCCCACGGGAGCGTTTTGATGCTATGCTGCGCTGCTACGAGGCCGTTCTTCCGGCAGAAGGATTCGCTCGAATTGAAAGGGAAGATAGCCTCCCGCGGGTGAGCGGGATCACCAAATCACAATCCATCGCTCGCCGGGAGAAGAAACGGGAGGAGAAGCAAAACCCGATCCCTCTCTTCGCGGGGTAAGTGACGAGGACAATCAGAATGAGCCGCAGTCGATCATAAATCGACTGCGGACCTTCCTCAATCATCCGGGGTTGCTTCAGTGGATTTGTAGCAGAGAGTCAATGCGCGCCCGATCAAATCCAACGACGATCTCTCCGTCGATGTCAAGCACAGGAACGCCATACTGCCCGCTTTTCTCAACCATTTCTTTTGCGCGCGTCATGTCAGTCGCGACATCGACATCCTCGAACGAAATGCCGCTGGCCCGCAAATGTTCCTTGGCGATCTGGCACCACGAACACGTGGGTGTACTGTAAACCGTTACGGTGTGATCCATGTTTCTTCACCCTCCTCAGCAATCAAACGAACAAGATTCGCAACGCCCTTCTGCAGCCGATAGCAATTTCGAGTTCCCTGGCGTTCCTTTTGGAGAACTCCGGCCTGTTCCAATTTCGTCAAGTGGTAGGAGATGGCTGGCTGGCTTAGCTTCAGCAGCGACTGGATCTCTTGACACTGGACAGCTTGTTTCGAAAGCAATTCCACAATTTGCAAACGAGGCTCGCTCGCCAATGCTGCGAATACTTTGGTCCAGGCAAGTCTCTGCATTTGCGCATCCATGGATTGCTCCCGTCTTGTACTCTTGGATGGATGCATGATAAAGTAGATCGCTCAAAGATTCAAGTATTTAAATAATTGGATAAACAAAGGAGACGATCATGGGCCAAACAATGGTTGAGTATGTGGGCGGAATGGCGTTTGTCGGGAAGGTCGCCAGTGGACATGACGTGCGGATGGATGCGGGTGAAAGCTCCGGTGGAATGGACACTGCAGCTCGGCCAGTGGAGGTCCTGTTGAGCTCATTGGGAGGCTGCACGGGAATGGATGTCGTTTCGATCCTTCGAAAAATGAAGACCGAACCTAATGCGTTGCAGATCGAGATTCAAGATGAGCGGGCTCCCGAGTACCCCAAGGTCATCACCAAGATCCATCTTGTTTACAAAGTCACAGGCGACGTGCCTGAAGAGAATTTGACCAAGGCGATCGAAATGTCTCTGGCCAAGTATTGTCCCATCGCTAACACGCTAGGAGGTGTGGCCAAGATCAGCTACGAATCGTCTGTGATTGCTGGCTAGCGATCCGGCGCCTTTTGCACGATTCGATCGATGTCGATGTTATAGCGAACGTAATCCATGGCATAGTCCAACGCCGGTCCGGGACGAATCCAGGCGCGGTCTAGCATCTCTTCGCACAACGTCGCCGTGATCATGGTGTTCTGCCCAGCAAGGATAATGGGCACTCGCCGCTCATTGGCCATGTCAATCGTTTCGCGGGTGGGACGATGGAGCCCGGTGACGATGAGGCAACGCAGGCTGGGGACCTCGAATGCGGCTTGGTGAATGTCCGCGCGGTCACCCCCTGTGATGACGGCCAAGTCGGGAGTCCGGCGAAACAGCCGTAGCGATTCTTCCGGGCCCATGGCGCTGATGGCGAAATGTCGAATCTGTCGCTCAATGGAAGGATCGGTGAGCAGTCGGCCGCCGAGACGTTTCACAATCTCATCGGTATTTACGGTTCGGAGATTGTGATCCTGCGGAATGATGCCCAGCACTTCTGCGCCGCGGCTGGCGAGAAACGAGACAAGAACCTCGGAAAGCATATTGAACGATCGATCCATCGGGAC
>JAHITR010000132.1 GCA_018817505.1 Candidatus Bipolaricaulota bacterium
TGAATGCTGGCAAACAGATTGGGGGTGGGCAATCCCCTTTCTGTGAGCTGAGACCCATCGGTGCCACCGCGGATGGGGGCAATCGATGGCTCAACACCCGCCATACGTACGGCCTCCATCGCCAGCTCTGCGGGCCGCATATCATTCTCTAGCCAGTATCGCATGTTGCGATATTGTTTGCTGATCTCCATCTCTAGGCGCGCTCGCGGCTCAAGCTTCCCGATCGCGTCAACTGCGGCACGCAACGCGTCCCCGTGGGCAGTGAGCCCTTCACGCTCGAAATCGCGCAAGATAAAGTGCATCTCGGCTTCGTACGAGGATCCTTTCATGTGGGTGAGGTGAATGAATCCCTCTCTCCCATCCGTTGTTTCAGGCGTTCGCGTATGCTGTGGGAGAACGTTCAGCAGCTTGGCTGCCAAGGTGAGCGCATTCACCAATCGCCCTTTGGCTTTTCCCGGATGAATAGACACTCCCGTTATCCGCACCACGGCCTTGTCTGCAGAGAAGCTTTCAAAAGTCACTTCGCCCAAGCTCTCCCCGTCCAACGTGTAGGCAACATCTGCGTCAAGATCGTCTAGGTTCAGTTTCCCAATCCCAGTTCCAATCTCTTCATCGGGGGTGAAGCAAACGCGAACTGCGCCATGACGAATCGTCGGATCGGTGACCAATTGCTCGACCATCGTCATGATAATGGCGACGCCTGCCTTATCGTCAGCGCCGAGGAGAGTAGTCCCATCCGAAGTGATGATCGTGTCCCCAATCTTGTCCTTCAGTTCTGGTGCCGTCGTTTCATTGAGAATCTGCGAGGAATCCCCTGCCAATACGATGGGCTTCCCATCGTAGTTGCGATGAACAACGGGGATGACGTTGTCGGCTGCATAGTCCAATGCCGTGTCCACGTGGGCGAGAAAGGCAATCGTTGGTGAATTCTCAGCCGTAGCAGGAACTGTGGCAATGACGATGCCATGCCCTGTTAGGCGGACGTCCGTTGCCCCAAGGCCTTTCAATTCGTCGACCAGTAGCCGCTGAAGTGTGAGCTGGGTCTGTGTAGACGGTGTCTGGGCCGAGCCCTCGGCACTTTGGGTTCCAATGGCTGCATATCGCACAAATCGTTCTTCCAGTCGCGCCTCAATCGTCACGTGTCCCTCCCCGGGCATCTACTCAACCATCTGATTGTGCCATTTCTCGGAAATCTCATCCACAACAAGCCAGCACGCCTTGTTCGAAAACGGTCAAGCATCGGGATCTGTCCATCACTCACAGGCTCAGGGCGTTGCTCCCGGCAAGATTGTCGGTTCTATCGGATGAATCTCGCGCCGGTAAACGCCAGCCCCCGCGGTTCCAAAGTAGAGATACCGATTATCACTAGACAGGGCAAGCACACGAGTGACGTTGTTCCCGTTGGTCGCGGGAGATTTGCCCTCCAATCCTTGATTCCAGGGCCGCCATGTTTCGCCAGCATCCGAACTGACAAACATCCCGTCCCGTTGAGCTGCGAGGTAAAGAATGTTGGGGTTTATAGGATCGACAACGATGTCGTAGAATTCTTGATCGAGAGACAGGCCCTCAGTAATTGGAGCCCAGTTCGATCCTCCATCTGTCGACTTCATGACCGTGCCATGGAATCCCTGCCGTCCTGTACCTTCGTTTTCGCCATTCTTCGAACACGCGACCATCACCTCTGGATCCGCTGGGTCGAATGCGATCCTGAATACCCATTGTTCCTGCGGCCACCCAGTGCTCCACACCTCCCAGTGCTCGCCAAAATCGACAGATCGATTGATCCCGTTGTAGGTTCCGGCGAAAACGATGTTTGGATCCAGTGGATGTGAAACAAGGGAAAACACGCCGTCAAGCGTCCACCCGACGTTGCTTTCCCTCCATGACGTCCCTCCATCACTTGAGGTGTAGATCCCCGACGGGAAACAGCCCAGCATCATCCGCTGTCCATCGGCCGAGTGAATGAGCAGATCGCTGTACTGATATCTGGGACGATCGGCCCACATGGGCCAAATGACACCCCATTGTCCCACTGGATTCTGAGCTTGCCAGCTGCCTGCCCCCGACGAACCTGCGGCTCGCCAACGGTAAAGCCCGTAGCCGCGCGTGCCCGCATACAGCGCATCCGCAAGCGTGAACCCAATCACTCGCACGTCCGTCGTGGGCATTCCATCGTTGGCTTCAAGCCACGTTCGTCCGCCATTGACTGTGCAATAGATCCCGTCTTCCGTGCTCACGAAAACACGATCTTCGTCCTCCGGATCGATTGTCAAAGACGTCACAAACTGGCCGAGCATGACGCCGTGTTCGCCGTTCATCGGCATCCACGTAGCCGCAGCATCCACACTCTTGTAGACGCCCTTTCCATACAGCCCAAGATAGAGGACCTGAGGGTTGGACGGAGCCAGCGCGAGCGCGTAATACCCTTGTCTCAGCGGATCGTCAACAGCGAAGCTAGTCATCCCAAAGTTGGCTTCATGCCACGTCAATCCGTCGTCCGTCGACTTGAAAACACCCCCCGGATAGCCGCTTGCGTAAATAGTTCCTTTGTTTTGGCCATCAACTACCACCTGCGCGAAGTAGCCATGGGCCTCAACCACTGCCTCGGATTCCCATGCGACCGATCCAGTTCGCCCTCGCTGCCCGCGCAGGACACCAGCGCCGTTGGTCATGGCAAGAATCGTCCCATCCACGAGCACCGCCCCGCCAAGTGTGGAGTAGGGGATGCTTGCATCCGCTTCCCATGAGATGCCGTGATCCTTGGACATGTACAGCCCGTTCTCCGCCGCAACCAGAATGAGATCCGGGTCCTGTGCCGAAAACGAGAGCGATTTGACAGCCCCGCTCTCTGAACCGAGTCCACCAGCATTGATGCACACCCATGTCTCCCCACCATCTGTGCTTCGATAGACGCCATTCACGACGTTCGGATCGAGGCCTGCAGAAGCAAATGCGCCAAAGCGAACGTCACATCCTCCGATCACATAAAGGGTCCGCGGATCCTCTGGATCAACAACAAGACCAAAGAATCCCGAGTTAGGCAGTCCACTCCCTTGGCCGCTCATCTCACGCCATGTCGCCCCTCGATCCTCAGAAACGTAGATGCCGTAGCCATGCGTCACCGCATAGAGGAGATTCGAGTCGTCAGGATGAACCGTGATTGAAAGGGGCAAACGCGGAAGCTCTCCTGTGACATCAGCCGCTTTGCCGTCTTCTATGCGAAAGAGAGAGCCCGTCATGCCAGGAGCCCGATCCATCGCCGCCGGGACGGTCATTGCCGATGTATACACGCAGTCAGGGTCGGACGGATCGATCGTAATCGCCATCAGTCTTGAGTACTTCTCCCCAGCATCGAAGAACACGTCGAACGTCTTCCCTCCGTCCTGGCTTTGATAGAGTTGTGGGGCCGTGCGATCTGCAATATAGACGGTATCAGAATCCCGCGGGTCGACGGCGATTCCGGCAGCCGAGAAGGCGGCCTTGTTCTCGATCAACTCCCAGGTGGCACCCGCATCTTCGGTGACGAACGTTCCGCCTCCCCATACGCCGACATAGACCGTTCGCGGGTCACTAGGGGCCACGGCGTAGCTGTGAATGGTCGTAAAGTTGAATCGCGGATTGGGTTGGCTCCAGGTTGAGCCGCGATCCACGCTCCGCCAGATGCCTGCCGTGTATCCAGTTGCTGCAGCGAACACACGCCGAGAATCCTCATCGTCGATGTCAATCGATGTCACTGCTTCTGCATCCTTGAGCTGTAGGGCAGTGATCCACGTGTCTCCTCCATCCATCGATTGGCGAATCATCGCGAAATCTTGAAATGGCTTGCGAGAGTATCCGGAGTAAATGATGCGCTCGTCGCTCGGGTCGATGGCCAACGCATAGGTGTAGTCGACTTCGCTCATGCGAAGGAACTGCCAATCCCACTGATTGCTCCACTGCCCTCCCTGGCCACGAAACAGCCCGAACCCATTGTCAAGCACGATCATCGTGTTGGGCGATGTCCCTTGAGCGAACGCATAGATCGATCCAAAGTTGAAGGCTCCCGCGTCCCCCGGATTGAACACGACACTCCACGTGTCTCCGAAATCCGTACTTCGATGGATCAGCGGCACATCGGCAATGAACCAAACGACGCCTTCGTTGTGAGGATCGGCGATAATCTCATCGCCCCAAGGATGTTCGATCCCGTCGAGCGAGCCAGACCATGTGTCTCCGTAGTCGTCTGATCGATAGATCCCTTGTCCTTGCTGTGACGAGACATAAACCGTCCCCGGTCGAAACGGATCCGCTTCAATGAGATTGGCACTGATCGTGGCAATCCCATTGTCCCGACGAACCCATGTGCCCCCAGCATCCTCACTATAGGCGATGCCTCCAGATCGCAACGGGAGGTAGAGAACGTTTGGATCCGCTGCATCCACCTCAATATCGAAGAAGTCGACGCCATTCATCTGATCGCGCGGAGGGGTGATGTTTCGGAAGCCTTGACCTTCATCATGGGTGACGAGGAGATTGCTCCCTGCGGCGACGTACACCGCACCAGCTGATGATGCCCCGATCACCCGCACCTGCGTGCTGTCCCACCCTCGGGCATTGATCAGAACGCTATTCCATGTGTGTCCAGCATCCTCTGAGCAAAACAGCATCGGCTGCCCCAACCCTTCGTTGAAGAGGGGGCCTTCGGAGATCCATACCTCATCGGGCTCCCAGGGATTGACATACACACTCCAAATAAAGCGAGGCTCGACCGTTCCGTAGTCAACGGTCTCCCACGTGCCCCCGTTGTCATAACTTGCAAGGAGCCGGCTCGTCCATCCCTCTGCTGCTTCAGACGATGACGGCAAAACGCGTCCTCTTCCTGAGGTGGCAAATTCTCGATCATTGATCCCGAGAAATAGAGTGCCCCCTTGCCTAACGCCCATGCCTGCAATGGTGGTATGGGCCGGAAGCCCGCTGGGGCTAATGTCTTTCCATCCCAACCCTCCATTGCTTGACCAGAAAACACTGCACCCTTGGCTATCGTGCCGCGGGCCAGCGACATAAAGGTCGTCTGGAGAGCCTGGATCCACGGCAAGTCGCTGAATCCACATTATCTCCTCGCCCACGCGGAAGATGCGTGTCCACGTCTGCCCTCCATCTGTGCTTTTCGCCAATCCATCATTCCAGCCGTATACAACGTCGGAATTCCGGGGGTCGACAAATAGCAACGCTCCGCCGCCTCGGTCTCCCCCAGGCAGGAGTTGCCAGGATTCACCCCCGCTGGTCGACTTGTATAATCCCTCGCCACTGCCTGCCGCGTAGAGAACGTGCGGCGAGCTAGCACATTGGGCAATCAACTCCACATACCCTCCAGGAGGGCCGAACAGCCGCTCCCATTCAGGAAACGCTCCATTGAGGGGGTCGAACGGAGGAGTTGCCGTGGAATCCACAGCCCCCCCACATAGTCCTGCGACCAGAGATGCCAGCAGAAGAAGTGATAGAACGATTCGGTTCAGGCGGCGCATGGCCCCTCCTTTGACACGAATTGATCTTTCCATACCTAGCGTATTTCCAGCGATTCGCACAAATGGCGCGCCGAGGAGGCTGCCTTGTCTCTGCCTCAAAAGGGGGAAACAGGGTGCAGATATGCCCTCCCGACGTCACTTACAGGAAAGCTGGCGCAAGAACATTATCAAGCAATAGGTGCCCATTGGCGACAGGAGGAACTGAGCGGGAATGCGTGTCCTCGGTGAGTGCCCAGTACCGGGAGAGCA
>JAHITR010000133.1 GCA_018817505.1 Candidatus Bipolaricaulota bacterium
GCTTTGGATGTTCTCCAGCAGTTCGGCTATCGCCATGTCCAAGCCTTCCAAGGGAAGAATCCGCTTGCCCTCTCTCCCTGGCACGTCACGGCGAGCGGACATCACCGACTGGCCTTCGACGTCTCGGGGGCCGATTTCCAGTCGAATCGGTACACCACGCATTTCCCAGTCGTTGAATTTGAAACCGGGGCTCAAGCCATCACGCTTGTCCATGTGGACGCGAATGCTTGCTTCGTCGAGCAGCGCCTTCACTTGATCAGCGAATGCGAAAACAGATTCTTCGTCTTCAGGCGTTTTCCAAATGGGGGTGATCACCACTTGGATGGGCGCGATGTGGGGAGGCAATCTCAGCCCTTTGTCGTCGCCATGTGCCATGATGACACCGCCGACCATGCGGGTGGAGACGCCCCACGATGTGGTCCACGCATATTGCAGCTCGTTGTCTTCATCCAAGTACTGAATGTTGAACGCCTTGGCGAAGTTTTGGCCCAAAAAGTGAGAGGTGCCCGACTGCAATGCCCAGGTATTGCCCATCATGCCTTCGATGGTGTAGGAATTGGTGGCCCCGGCAAACTTCTCTTGCGGGCTCTTCAGTCCCTTGATGACGGGTATTGCAGCTTCGTTGATCGCGACGTCGGCATAAACGTCCAACATCTGCAAGGTCTCGGCCACGGCCTCTTCTTCGGTCGCATGGGCGGTATGGCCTTCTTGCCACAGGAATTCGGTCGTTCGCAAGAACAGACGGGGTCGCTTCTCCCAACGCACCACATTGGCCCACTGATTAATCAGCATGGGCAGGTCGCGGTAAGACTGAATCCATTCGGAAAACGAATGACCAATGATGGTTTCGGAGGTGGGGCGCACGACAAGCGGCTCTTCCAGCTCCTTTCCGCCGCCATGTGTCACAATGGCTAGTTCTGGTGCGAATCCTTCCACATGTTCCGCTTCTTTCTCGATGAAGCTCATGGGGATAAACAGCGGGAAATAGGCGTTCCTATGCCCGGTTGCTTTGAAACGCATGTCCAGGGCGGTCTTGATGTTTTCCCACAGCTCGTAGCCGTAGGGTTTGATGATCATGCAGCCTCGCACGGGCGAGTTGTCTGCAAGATCGGCCATCTTGACGACGTCAGTGTACCAGCGTGAATAGTCTTCACTCTGTGGCGTTACGCCTTTGTTCTCTGCCATGATGCCGTCCCTCCTTTTGTGATATGGATTACAAAACGTGCACCCATTGGTGCACGTTCTGCATGTGCACAAAGTTTACCGATATCCGCAGGTAAGTTAAACATGAAGGGCAGATTCAGCACACAGGAGAATAGCAAGGCGAATCTCCTTGGCAACTCAAGGAAGCGTAGCTTGTGAGTTGCCGTGTACAGGGCTACGCAGTGAAAGATAGAACCCGAACGACTTTCACCATGAAGGGCAGCAAGAATGACAGCGTGGATGGGCCGAAAGGTCTTCGTTCGCTGCTTCTGATTCCCGAGTTAACCTGAGGATGGACGTTCCGCTTGCCTGTTCTAGCGGAATCCGCTAGGGTGATTTCAGGTTTATGGTGTTGACGGGCGAGTCATATGTCAAAGCGAAGGATTCGTCAGGGATTTGGTTTTGATTCGGACCAGGGATTGCGGTCCTGCGGGGGAGGCGACGTGCGCAGAGTCATTTCGACAATATCGGTTCTTTGCATTGCATCATTGCTGTGTTGCGCGGCGGGCACATTCAATTACTACGAAGAGGATGGCTCGGCATTTGCCGCATTCACCAACGTGTTCGATGTAACGGTGACCGGACTTTATCTTGAGTTCAATGCACCCGTTGAGGTGAGTATTGTACTCAGCCTTGGCGGTACGATGAGGCTGATGTCCGATGTTGGCGGCAGGGTCTTCTTCTCAGGAAGTATTGAGCAGTATGGCTTTCTCACTGTCGAGTGGCCGAAGGCGATGGCAAGTCTCGAGCGGGCGGCATGGCTGAGGGGAAGCGAGCACTATGCAGAAGTGGATGTCCATTCGCCTCTGGCAAAGATCAACTTGCTGCCTGCTGAGTTCGTATGCGGAGAACCCATCCGGTTCATTGGAACTCGCTCGATTGATCCTGACCGGCTTCCTATCGTGAGCTATCGCTGGGACTGGGATGATGCTGTACGCCATTCCGGCTCTGAGGTGTGCCGGATCTACGATTTGCCTGGAACGAAGCTTGTCACCTTGACCGTCTTTGATGTCGATGGCAATTTCGGCGTGTCATCACGCTACTACTACGTGGATGAGGACTTCGATGGCGATGGCGTACCGCGCAAGAAGGACGATTGCCCTGATGACGGCGGCAAGGCCGATCCTGGAATCTGCGGCTGCGGCATCGCCGATGCGGATTCTGATGGCGATGCGACGGTTGACTGTGTTGACGGGTGTCCCAATGATGCTGCCAAAATAACGCCTGAGGTCTGCGGATGCGGTGTTGCCGATGATGACACGGATTCCGATGGAACCGAGGACTGCATCGATGGCTGTCCCAATGATGGCAACAAGACTGATCCCGAGATTTGCGGGTGCGGTGTAGCAGATAACGATTCCGATTCCGACGGGGCAGAAGACTGCATCGACGACTGCCCCAATGACGCCGACAAGACAGATCCTGGCGATTGTGGCTGCGGCAATTCAGACACGGATGACGATGGTGACGGCACGGCCAACTGTATTGACGGCTGTCCGAATGATTCAGGCAAGACGGAGTGGGGCCTGTGCGGCTGCGGTACGCCAGATGCCGATTCGGACGGCGATGGTACGGAGGATTGCCACGATGAATGTCCTGACGATCCCAACAAGATGTGGGATCAAGGACCTTGCGGTTGCGGCGTAGGAGATTCGGACGGCGATGGCGTTGAGGATTGCCAAGATGCGTGTCCCGATGATCCCAACAAGGACCTGTGGGAGGGTATCTGCGGCTGTGGTGTACCAGACGACGACTCGGATGGCGACGGCACCAAGGACTGCGAAGACGTTTGTCCGAACGATCCGCTCAAGTTCTGGGATGACGGAGCTTGTGGCTGCGGCGAACCTGAAACGGATACGGATCATGACGGCGTGCCTGACTGCGTGGATGCAGATCCTGAAGATCCCGACGTTTCCTAGCCGGTTTCTTTGAGACAAGGAAGTTGGCATCGAGTCGGGAGCCTTCTCTCGAAAGGGCTTCCTCGTGCAGCGATCATGGATTTTCCTTGATCTCTTCACAAATTCGTCCTAGATTGGTATGTCGGATGACGGTCAACGACATGAGTTGCTGGAGGTGATGACATGCTGCCATTCAAGAAGATTCTATGTCCAACTGATTTCAGCGAGCCGGCGTGTAAGGCGATCAAGGCTGCGGGAGAAATGGCGGAGAAATTCTCCGCGGAATTGATTCTGCTGCATGTGGTCGGCCCTGTACCTGTCCTAGAGACGCCCACGGGATTGGCGGGATTTGACATTGCTGCCTATCAGCAAGAGCTGTCTGACTCAGCCAAGATCTCACTCAAGAGCCGAGTGGAGAAACATGTTGCCAAGTCTGTGAATGCGCGATCTATTGTCGTCCATGGCGAGGCCGCACATGAGATCGTTCGTGTGGCGAAGGAGGAAGGGGCAGATTTGATCGTTCTCTCCACGCATGGTGAAGCAGGGTGGAGGCATCGCATCTTTGGATCTGTGCCTGGCAAGGTCGTTCGCCTTGCAGAATGCCCGGTGCTGCTTGTACACATGGCCAAGGTTTAGGACATCGAGCTACTCCTCGAGTTGCTGGGCGGATAGGCGACTTGCGCTGTACACCGGGCAGCACGGAAAGTGGGAGTGGACGCCACTCTCTTGAACCAGATGTGAACTCAAGAAACGCGCGAGTTGCTCGGA
>JAHITR010000134.1 GCA_018817505.1 Candidatus Bipolaricaulota bacterium
CTTCCTCGATCCGGTCAAACAAGGAAGGCACAAGTCCGCTGTTCACAATTACAGAGTCGTAGCGAATCACACTTCGAAGTTCGCCAGATTCATCGTAGGTTTCCATTGTTCGTGCCAATTGGATGACACCATCAATCAATTCGACTTCCAAGATTCGCAATTCGACCAGAAGATTCCCATCCACGTCATACAGGATTCGCTTATTAGGAACGAAGGTTTCGGCATTGACCCATAACTCGATCCGCCCATACACAGCGTCATCCGTGGATGCCATCCCCTGGAGATGATACTCATTACTTTCGTTCCCAAGGAGCTCGAAGATGTAATCGTCAAACTCGGTTTGAACACCGCGCAGGAATTGCCGAAACACAAGCCACGGCTGCTCTGCCGTCGACAGCTCAGAGAGGTCCTTCTCATACCAGGTGTCAACGGCAGCGATGTAGATCCACATCAGCTCATCCGTAACCAAGGTCAGGTTCCCCGCCAGATAGTCTGGTGCAAGATACTCTTGACGCATCCGATCCGGCTGTAGAAGCGACAATCGTATTTGCTGCGTGAGGCTGATCTCACCATCTGAATAGGTCTCCACGGTCAGAGTTGCATCAAGATCCTCTATGGACTGCGTGTTTGCTTCCATCTGGTCCAGGATGGCTTGGGCTGTTGCAAGTGGTTGAGCGAGCACAGCCATGGGCAGGGCAAGGACAGCCAATGCGGTAACGATGATTTGCGTGGTCCGAATTCTCATGCAGTCTCCTTATCCACGATGCTGCGCTTACGCGTTTCCTCGATGTAGTGCTTGCCTTTGTCAGTTAGCAGACCTTCGAAATAGATGGTCTGAAGACTTTCCAGCAATTCGATCAATGAGATGCGAGTCCGCAGAAGAACTTGGGGAGTGATCACGGACTGAATCGTTCCTGTGAGAAGAAGTATCCAGTGATTGGGATTCACATCAGATCGAAGGTATCCATCGCCCTGCGCCTCCTCCATCAACCCCTTGAGGGCCTGAAGCCGTCTCACGCGAATGTCATCGATTATCTGCCACAGATGCGGAGCTACCGATTCGACTTGGGAGATGACTCTATGCTGCATTTGGGGAAGAAATTCACCGATGTATCGAAGGGATGCGAGAATGCGTTCGATGGCCGGTTCATCACGTTTGAGAATGTTGTCCAAGTGACTTAGATTTTCTTCCACAAATGACACGAGTATCTCTTCCAGCAATTCGTCCTTGCTGGGGAAATATCGGTAGAGCGTCTTCTTGCTGATGCGCGCTCGTTGAGCGACGGCATTGGTTGTAATAGCGCGCAGGCCATCCCTAACAAGCAATTGATGACCGATTGCCAGGATTTGCTCTTTTGCTCCCATCACGTCTCTCCCCGATACCGATGGATACTGCTTCTGTATCGCGGGTATCTTATCGGATCATGATCGGTCCATCAACAGAGATCGAGGAAATACGGCCGACATCGTCGGAAAAGCTGCTGGGCTGTATCCGATGGCCGACATCAGCCTCAGATATTCGCGACCGAGATAGAGAAGCGACGCTCAACGGTCTAGAGACTGGCCAGAATTCGATCCATTTCGCTTCGATAAGAGGCGATCGCCGCGCGTCCAGCATCTGTCAGGCGAACCAGTGTTCGTGGCACTTTCTCGACGAATTCCTTGGTAATGGCCACATAGCTTGCCGCTTCAAGCTTGCTTAGGTGCGAGGACAGGTTGCCACGTGACAGCTCCGTCTGATTGAGTAGAAAGGTGAAGTCAACGGATTCGAATGCACGTAGGACAGCCAGTATGGCTAACCGTGCTGGCTCGTGAATCACACGATCAATTCCCGTGAAGTTGACTGAATCGTTCAGATCAGCGCGACTAGGAGGCATGCTCTACCTCGGTCACGGGGTACTTCCGCAGGAACGTGATAAACAAGCCGATACCGTAGAGCAGAGAAAACGCACCAACAATGGCGGTTTGAACTGCTACAGCAGTATACCCCGTGGCGAAATGAAAGAGCGGCAGGCAAATACCGCCGGTAACGAATAGGGCGGCAAAGACATACCACCGCGCCAGCCTATAGGTACGTGCGACAACCCACGGTCCGATTGCCATAATCAAACCCGTGAACGATGGCACGAAGTGACTCATCCACAGTGAATACCCGGCATCGCGGCCAAGGATCCAGGAGAACAGTCCCAGAGCCGCAAGGATCACGCCGATGAAGGCAAGAGCAGCAAAGCCGATTCCGCGCAATGCGTGTGGCTGGCGAGCTACCTTGGAATAGCCAATGCGAGGATAGACGTACTTTCGCTTAAGGAGCTTCCCGAGCGGATTAAGGCCCAACGGGATCAGCACGCCCAAGGCAGCAAGCAGTGTCTCGAGGTAGAACAGCACGCCAAACACGAGCAGCATCCCACCGAGAAACATCTCGGTGATCCCGTCGCGAGCCGTTGCCTGCATCGCTCTTGTTTGTACGGTATCGATGGTTCGTTCACGGTTCATGGATTCCTCCAGTTTCTTTTGCCGACTTGTTTGTGCCGCCAACCAATCTGCACTATAGCCACCTGATGTTCGCCTGTCAACCCATGCATCGATACAAAGAGTGATCCTTAGCGCCGCGAAGGGTTGGATTGCCCCAGCTCTGTGAACGAGGACGTTCGGTTGCTAGTTGGCCTGAGGCCAACTAGGGAGTACGCACTCGGAAGTATGTAGCGTAGGAGATGCAGTCGCGCCGAAACCGCAGACAGCCATTCACCCCTGGAAGCCGTTGCGTTTCTTCATCGTTTGTCGGGCACCCCCATCCTGGTCCAACTCCAGAATGCGATCACATTGGGAGTGAGTCCCGCCATAAGGAAGACAGCGAGCACTAGTCGAGACAGATCCTGGTCACGATAGGCTAAGTACAAGGCAGCACCAATCATCACTACGATTGTCATCGTTTGCCACAGCAGCAGAGCTGGATTTACTGTAACTGCCATCGAGCGCGCGTAGGCGACAAAGGAGTTGGGCGTGTCGATTGGTTCCATCGACTTGGTGAAGCGCCAGAAGTACATCCTCGAATAGGCCCATTGCAGTGGCAGACTGCAGCTGACCGCGAGAATGGGAGTCCAGGATACGTGGGCCGTTTCGGAGAAAACCAACACAAACATCAATGCAATGACAATGCCCATGAGAAATCTGCGAGCAGTTCGTACATTGAGGCTGAGAATCAGCTCCTGCTCAGTCGATACGACCTCAAAGCCGCGTCTTCCGAGAGGGCCGACCGGATAGAAGACCCTCTTGCCATCAGCAAGAGTCTGGAAATGACCGTTGATCCATGCATGAAGGAATCCGCCACGGGGTACGGATTCGCTTGCCTCTTCATGAGGCCTAGGTCTTACACCCTCGGACATTCTGTGCCTCCTATTGCCAATAAACGATCTCCCAGGCCGCAGGCTCCAACAGATCCTCAATGCCAATTATGAGAAATGTTTTGTCCCTGGCAATGAACCCCTCTACAGAGATGATCACCGACTCGTTCTCAGCCATTGCCGAGAGCGCTTCATTGCCTAGCTTCGCAAAAATGCGCGTCAATCTGTCTTGCCACTTGGGCACGGTATTGAGATTGGCTGGCAGGAAACTATCGTACGAATCCAACTCAAAACTAAAATAGACCCCGATACCAGGTAAGTAGCCTCGCGACCAGAATCTGAAGCGCCATTCTTCGGCTCGGATGGCGAGGCCTATCTCCTCTGCCACGTCATCCACGTAGGAATCCAATCTCCTGCTCGAATCGTCAGCATCAAGAATGTCGGGCACCTGGTCTGTGCGGAGGGATTCCTCATCAAAGACGATCCACCCGATCGTGTGCAGATCAGAATCGAAGTTGCCAGCCTCGATTTCGATAATGAGAGGGATTGAGCCAAGGATATCGGCTGCCAAATCGCCCACCCGCGTCAACGTATCCTGCAAATTGCTGATCAGGGCAATACGAGATGCATCGGTGGTTGACTGCAGATAGGCAAACCCTACGATCGCCACATCAATCATGGACAGCCAAGAGGATCGCCAGAAGGGGTTGAGCGATGTTTCGGTAAAACTGAGATAGGGTTTTTCGGCTGTGTCTGGACGGAGGGCGAAGCAGGCATCACTCACTCCAACAAGCAAATCCTGCAGCATCTGTCGCTGAGAGTTGATCGATTCGATCCTGGTTGGTTCGGATTGAGAGAATCCGCCAACACCCGTGCCGACAGTCAATCCAGCCAAGAGAACGCACACAATCAGTCGCCGGAGTTTCCTAGTCACGATATGCCTCCCGGTTCCAGGTGCTCGCCGTGTCCTATCTTGCCATTCAACCTGTTGGGGTTCATTCTACGCATCGCATTCATCGAGAGCAAACCTGTTAGGCTTCTACTCCACCTCGTATGATTCGGCGAGGTGAATGGATATGAATGAAATGCGACAAGCGATGCAGGACGTAAAACGGGCCATGGGGACACTTTCCAAGCAGGTTCCCGAAGAGATGAAGGGATTTAGCGATTTCATGGGCACGGTGCTCAAGCCAGGAAAGCTCGACGTAAAAACCAAGGAGCTCATTGCCCTTGGCATGGGGCTTACTTCTCGATGCAAGTATTGCATTGGCATTCATACGCAGAAGGCGTTGGCAGCTGGCGCGACGCCAGACGAATTGTGGGAAGTGGCCACAGTTGCCGTGATGATGGGCGGAGGTCCTGCCATGACCTATGTGGCAGAATTACAGAAGGCGCTTGACGAATTCGCTCCTGCAGAAATAGCCTAGCGAACCGGGAAGCGATTTCAGCGCCTGGAGCGTTCAACGAATCGGGGTGGCACTCGACTGGAGGCCTAGTTCGTCATGCGAAACGAGCGTACGCCTATCGTGGGCTTCCTTGAAGACAATGAACCCGCTTCTGAACGCGAGAACGCCACGTCGTGCATTGCTCTGGATTGCCTAGATGCGTCGAAGCCACGTGCGATTGAGGTCACGGAGACCCTCTGGACAGCCTGCGAAGCTCTCGTCGCATACCTGGCTGAGAACCTCGCTGTCGTCACCTCAAATGATATCGTCCAGTTTGCACTCGCTAGTGCAGAAGAAGAATTCCAATTGCGTGGCTGCGGCGGATTCGCCCCTAAGATCCCTTTGTGCTGCTAGAAGGCCTTTCCGATTCGATCCACTGCGGCGGCCATCGTGACTTCTCGGCGGAATTGCGCCCAATTGACGATGCCAGTAGCCCGCGCAACCGCACCCTTGGATTGACAGATTTGCTTCATTTGCTTGATAGCTCGGCTGCCGCCCATCCACGGATAGGGAAATTGTTGAGTAACAAGGCAGGCCACTTGTTTACCCCGTAAAGAGCCCATTTGCTTGAGATATCGAGCCATCACCGCACAAAGGGAGAAGGCTTCCACATAAGAAGCAAATACAATGGCATCATAGGCGTCCACACTCGGCCTAGCGTCAAGCTCGAACTCCTTTGTCTTGGGCGTTCGGCCGCCGGCTACGGTAATCTGCTCAAGCGCGACACTGTGGCCTTCACCAATCAGGCGCTCCTTGACCCTTTCAGCAACCTGCAGTGTATGTCCTGTCTGTGAATAGACGATGACTCCAATCCTCATGTCGCACCTCCCGCGTCCGTGCCTGGTACTCTAGCCAATCCATCTCCAAAAGTGCAAATGGCGAAAGCCGCTCATCACCGCGAACGTCCTGATTCGAACTCTCCGCGATCTCAGAATGCGACTGCCTGGTGCGCGTCTGCCCTCGCAACGAGGACTCGCGTTCTGGTGTCTAACACAAAATGAACGGGGGCGGCGCATGCGGCAACAGTCCAAGCGTCAGACAGCCGTTGGCTGCGAGCAGCCCAAATTCTAGCTCCGACATCAGCTAGGGCGCGACCTCTAGCGCCAGCTCAATCATCTGTGTGAACGTCCGTTCGCGCTGTTCCGAAGTCGCCTTGGCTCCAGTCACAAGACTGTCGCTGACTGTGAGGATGGAAAGGGCATCGACGCCATACTTCGCAGCAAGTGTGTACAGCCCTGCCGTTTCCATTTCAACGACGAGGACTCCAAATTTGGCCCACAACTTCCAAGATTCTGGATCATCGTGATAGAACGTGTCGGAGGTAAGGATGTTGCCGACACGGACATCGGCACCGCGTGCAGTCGCGACCTGGTAGGCCTTGAGGAGCAAACCAAAACTGGCAGTCGGCGCATAATCCATACCAGAGAATCGCAGTTTGTTGATCTGCGAGTCAGTCGACGCGGCCATGGCCAATACAACGTCTCCTAGCTCAAGATTGGGCTGCATGGCGCCGCACGTGCCCACGCGAATGAGCGTTTTGACATCGTATTCATTAATGAGCTCGTTGACGTAGATGGAATGTGACGGCACGCCCATTCCCGTTCCCATGACAGACACTCGTTTCCCGCCAACAAGTCCCGTAAATCCTAGCATGCCACGCACTTCGTTGAAGCAGGTCACATCCTCCATTAGGTTTTCCGCAATGAATCGCGCTCGGTATGGATCCCCGGGCAACAGGATACTGGGGGCTATCTCGCCCTTCTTTGCTCCAATATGAATGCTCATAGGTTGTCTCCTCACTTAGATCCACCTGTTGATTGGCTCCGTTCGAGCAAGATCGAAAGCTCCCCTCGAAGAAACCATACACAATCCGATCACGAATCTCCGCGTTGCCCATTTCCCTTCCTCAAGACACGCATGTAAGTGAAACTGCAACGTTGAGCGATTCGTCGACCGTTCAAATCTGTAGGCGCTAGACTACACGGATATATGTTGCCGCCTGCAATTCACTTGAGTCCAGCGATCGATGATGAGTCAGACAACTTCGAATTCCTCAGCCAATGCTTGCGTCAAACTCCTCGCGAGTGAGCCCGAAAAGCAGGTCATCATAATAGCGCCCGTTCATAAACCATTGACGTCGCCTTCGTCCCTCTTCCCTAAACCCAAGCTTGTTGTGCAACCGAACGGACCCTTCGTTCCCCTCAACACAAGATGAGTTGCATTTTTGGAATCGCCGCTCGTGGAATGCGTACTTCAACAAAATGCGTACCGTATCTTCGGCAAAGCCTTTCTGTCGGTGCTGACGCGAAATGCTAACGCCAAAGGAGAAGGTTCCATTCTTCGCGTGTCGAGAGTGTAGCGAAGCAAATCCTGCTGTCTCGCCATCTAGGTTCTCAATCGCGAAGACAAGAGGCCCCGCCGCATTCTTAAAGTCAGCATATGCCTCAAGATCCGAGGACTTTTTCTTGATCGAAGATGGCAGTTCGATCCCGAGCTCCAGCAGTTGCCGCGAGGAAGAATCAAGCGAATCCTCATAAGCTAGCTCCGCGTCGCTCGCACTGAGAGGTCTTAGCCTGACCCGATCTCCTTGCCAGAAGTAATTTTCTGCGTTCACAACGTTTCCTCCTGTGATCACAGATCTCCTTGAACACGTTTAAGGCTTACCAAATCATCCCAATGTGGGCGACTGCATGCACTAGAATGACCGGCACCACACCAAGTTCATCCTCAATCTTCCACGCTTCATTCGTAGATCCCGTGATTATCACATGCTACGTTCCAATCGTACCGAATTCGAGAAAGTGGCGCGTTCCGAGCGCCACCGAGTATCCTTGGGCATGGACCCCATCATAACTCCCAGACTCCGATTGGTCGCAGCTACTGCCACGTTGACCCAGCTTGAGATAGAACATCTGCCCCAGTTCTTCAAGCAGTTGCGAGTGGAACCTGCTCCTGACTGGCCTTCTGACAATCTTCGAGATGTGCTGCCGTTCTTCCGTGATCAGCTGGCGGGCAACGCCTCACTCGTCGGATGGCTGTCTTGGTATTGGATTCTCGATGAATCCGATGGAGCGAAACTTGTCGGCGGTGGCGGATTCAAGGGAGCTCCTTCAGATGGCATGGTTGAGATTGGATACGAGGTCCGGGCTGCCTGTCGTGGGAAAGGATATGCAACTGAAGCTGTCGGAGCTCAAGTGGCTTGGGCGATGAGTCACCCCGATGTGTTGCGAGTCATTGCAGAAACCCACATAGACAACGCCGCCTCGATGGGCGTGCTGAAGAAACTCGGGTTTCGGCCTGTCGGTCCAGGTTCTGAGCACGAATTACTTCGCTTCGAGAGAAGGACAGATAGAGACGTGGACGTCGACACTTTCAGCCAGCCGTCTTGAGCGCATGCATCGCCTGACGAATCACGCCTAGATGCAAGGCAGTATGGGCAAGGATCGCCAGTGACGCGCCAATATCATCTTCACCCTCCCACGTTTGGACTGCTTTCATCACGTCAAGCGTCGCCTGATACGAAACACGCAGTCTCTGCTGTGTCGCCTCCCATTCATCTGAACTCACTTCTCGCAACGCCCAGCCCTCATCCCAGTTAATAGGTATCGCTGGCTCGCGTCGGATGCAATCTGTTAGCACGGAAAGGTAGACGCAGAGGTGGTTCACGTGCCCTGCAATGGTCGCGCCATTGGAGCCAATAGGAGTCGATGCTTGCTCAGCTGAAAGATGGCTCAGTGTATCAAACAGAGCGGTGCCGCGGTCGAGATAAATGCCTTGCGTATGCTCGAATGTTTCATCAAGCAGATCGAACAGCTCTTTCTTGAAGACTTCACTGGGTATCGTTGTCATCGATTCGCTCTTTTCTTCGCGTTTGGGCAAATACGCATGCTTGCCGAACGTTTTTATCCGGGTCCTTCAAGCCGTTTCAGCAGCGCAATCTGTCCCGTATGGTAGGCAGAATGTTGGATGATACCGATCAACAACTCTTCGTAGGTACGATCCGACATTCCGGATGTAGGTTCCGCCAATTTCTCCGCCGGAAAGCATTCCACTGCACGAATCAACGCCTCGCGCTCCTGCTTCACCAGCTGCCGATCAGATGCCCATGTACGTTCGTTACATTCCTCAGGCAATAGCGGCCAATTGGAAGGCGATCTAGGGAAGGCCCCCTTGGGTCCTCCTTCGAGGCTGCGGCGTACTGCATATTCCCAATAGGCC
>JAHITR010000135.1 GCA_018817505.1 Candidatus Bipolaricaulota bacterium
ACCACAGCAGCCGTCAATTCGCCCAATTGAACAAGGGCAATCAACGCGCCAGAGATCAAGAGCTTGTCAGCGATCGGATCTGCAAACTGGCCGAATACCGTTGTCTGCTTAAAACTGCGCGCAATATAGCCATCTACGGCATCAGAAACTGCAGCCAAGAAGAACAGGATCACTGCAAGGATTCTGCCAATGAACGATTCGGACAGAATGAGATACATCAACAGCGGAACAGAGAGCACTCGGGCCATGGTAATCCTGTTTGGAATCGTGTTCAGCATACCTTGTCTTCTCCTGAAGGGGACATTGCTTCGTCAATAATCTGCGCGAAAGAGTCGGGATCGAGCGACGCCCCGCCGATCAACGCCCCATCAATATCAGGCTGATTTTGCAGGCTCCGGGCATTGGATGGTTTGACACTGCCACCATACAGGATTCGCATCGCATCAGAAGCTTGCCTGCTGAAGTGAATTTCAATCCAATGGCGCACATAGGCGATGGTCGCTTGTGCTTGCTCAGGTGTGGCTGTCTTTCCCGTACCGATCGCCCATACGGGCTCATAGGCGATGACGATCGATTCCAGAGCCTGTTCTGAGATGTCCTTCAACCCGCCCGCAAGCTGCTGATTGAGCACAGAACTTGTCCGTTCGCCCTCTCGCTCTTCCAGTGTTTCCCCCACGCAAAGGATGGGGAAAAGATCATTGCCGAGGATCGCCTTCAGCTTGTCATTGACCGCATCATCGGAATCGCCGAATACGTGCCTTCGCTCTGAATGCCCGGCCAAGACGAACACACATCCACAGGCCTTCAACATGCCGACTGAAATGGCTCCGGTATAGGCCCCTGAAGCCGCAGAATGCACATCTTGCGCCCCCAAGAGAAGGTTCGTTCCCGAGAGGAGGCGAGAGGCACGGTCGAGACTGGTGAATGGGGGGATGAGCAATACGTCACAGTCGCGGTGCTCTGAAGAAGCAGCAAGGTAGCTCTCAATGAATTCCTGCGTTTCCTGGGGCGTCTTATTCATCTTCCAATTCCCGGCGATCAACGGGCGACGGCGCATGATCTCACCTCTCGACGCCAAGTATACGAAGCCAAGCGCACTGATTCACAATTGACAATCACAGAATGGATACCTACCATCCAAGTGCTGTCGAATGGATATGAGGAGGCGTCATTATGAACGCGTTGCCAATTATTGGAGCTGTTGTCGTAGTCATCGTCCTTTTTCTCGTCAACGCCATCAAAGTGGTTCGCGAATACGAGCGTGGCGTCGTCTTTCGCTTGGGGCGCTTGGTCGCAGCCAGAGGGCCGGGATTGATCCTCATCATTCCCATCATTGACAAGATGGTGCGAGTCACCCTAAGGACGGTCACACTGGATGTCCCGCCGCAAGAAGTCATCACCAAGGACAATGTCTCAACCCAGGTCAATGCCGTGCTGTTCTTCCGGGTTATTGACCCGAACAAGGCGGTGGTCGAGGTGCAAAACTACATCGAGGCTACACGCCAAATTGCCATGACCACGCTTCGCAGCGTCCTGGGAGGCTTTGAACTTGATCAGGTTCTTGGCGAGCGAGAGAAGATTAATCTACAGCTTCAGCAAATCGTCGACGAGCAAACGGATCCGTGGGGGATCAAGGTCGTCAACATGGAAATCAAGGATGTCAAGCTTCCTTCTGACATGCAGCGTGCCATTGCCAGACAAGCAGAAGCGGAGCGCGATCGTCGGGCAAAAGTCATCAACGCAGAAGGCGAGTTGCAGGCGGCGACCAAACTGGGAGAGGCGGCAGCCATCATGGAGCGCAACCCATCGGCGCTTCAGCTGCGGTACCTGCAGACGTTGAACGACATCTCGGCTGAGAACGCATCAACGATCGTATTCCCCGTACCCATCGAACTGCTCAGCTGGCTCAAGAACGCGTCAAAGGACTAACCACAGCAAACAGTCATGGCAACGTATGACATTGTCGTCGTCGGGGCCGGGCATGCCGGATGCGAGGCAGCACTCGCCGCCAGCCGCCTTGGAGCCTCGACGGCTCTTCTTACGATCAATCTTGACGAAATCGGCAAGATGCCGTGCAATCCTGCCATTGGCGGGCCCGGAAAATCGCAATTGGTTCGGGAGATCGATGCGTTGGGTGGCGAGATGGCAAGGGTCACAGATGCATCGATGATTCACATTCGCATGCTCAATACGAGCAAGGGCGCAGCCATGCAAGTGCGACGCGCGCAAGCAGATCGTGGCCTCTATAAGCGCACATGGAAGCTGTTGCTGGAAAACGCGAGCCATCTGTCGATCATTGAGGGGATGGTGGATCGTCTCATCGTTCGTGATCGCCGAGTCACTGGTGTCTATTTGCGCGAGGGTCTTGAGATCTCTGCCAGGGCCGTTATCGTGGCTGTGGGCACGTTTCTCAATGGCCGGGTTCTCCTTGGAGACGTTGCCTATGCGGCCGGACGCGCCGGTGAGCCGCCCTCCGTGGCGTTCGCTCAATCACTCCAGGATCTGGGATTCCCTCTCATCCGCCTGAAAACGGGAACCCCTCCACGCGTTCATCGCGACACGTTGGATGTTTCCCACTTGGAGCGGCAGGACACCAGCGAGCAGCCACTGGCGTTCTCATTTTGGTCTCAGCCCAGAATCTTGCCGAACAACCTGCCTGTCTATGTCTCTCACACCAATGAGGCGACGCATCGTATCATCACGGAATCCCTCAAGGAGAGTTCGAATTACAATGGCCTGATCGCGGGAGAGGGGCCGCGACATTGCCCGTCCCTGGAAACGAAGATCGTCAAATTCCCCGGCCGAACCAGCCACAAAGTGTTCTTGGAACCAGAGGGTACGGATAGCACTGAGGTGTATCTCCAGGGAATCTATACCGCGTTTTCGCCCGAGGTGCAGCAACGAATCGTTCATTCGATTCCTGGCCTAGAAGCCGCTCACATCGAGCGATATGGCTACAACATTGAGTATGATTTCATCGACCCATTGCATTTGAGCCCGACGCTTGAGGCTCAAAGCATTGGCGGCCTCTATTTTGCCGGACAGATCAACGGTACCACAGGGTACGAAGAAGCAGCAGCCCAAGGGCTCCTCGCCGGCATCAATGCAGTCCGGAAAATTCGAGACGAGAATCCCTTCGTCCTTTCACGGGGAGATTCGTTCATCGGGGTACTGGTAGATGATCTGGTCACCAAAGGCATCACCGAGCCTTATCGGATGCTCCCATCACGTGCCGAATACCGGATCACGCTTCGTGAGGGCAATGCCGTTCTGCGACTGTCTCAAATGGGACATCAGATTGGCCTCCTCTCAGAGAGCCGCTACGAGAAGGTCGTGCGCTACAAAGAGAGGCTAGATCAATTGCTGTCCGAATTGCATGACACTCGCGTGGGTCCCGGCGATCCGATCAACGCGCAGTTGATCGAAAGAGGCAGTACGCCACTGTCCAACAATGGTGCCAGTCTCTTTGAGTTGCTACGTAGACCTCACATTCAGCTGGCAGATCTCATGTCAGTCGACGCCTTGCCTGAAGACGTGATCGAGGAGGCTCAGATTCAGGGGAAGTATGCTGGCTATCTCATGCAGCAGAATCGAGAAATCCAACGCCTGCGACGACTTGAGCACCTCATCATTCCCGATGACATGGATTTTCGCTGTCTGGACAACTTATCCATCGAAGGTCGCGATCTGCTGGCACGGGTCAAACCGCACACCTTCGGACAAGCCAGCCGCGTGCCCGGCGTTTCTCAAGCCGACTTGTCGATGTTGGCCATTCATCTTCGGCGATAGTCGATGTTGCGTCGCTCTAGCCCTAGAACGGCGTCAGCCTCTCGTGGGCAATGAGCCTAGTCACGGCCAGCTTGAAGATCTGCCCTGCCGTGTATCCTCCAGATACTGAGCCTGACTGAATCTCATCAAGCATGACGAGCATGACGTAGTCAGGTGCTTGGACAGTAATCACCCCGGCGAATAAGGACGTGTATTTCCCCACAACGTACCCTTGACCGGGAACTGCCTTCTGAGCTGTTCCCGACTTGCCCGCGAGATCAAATCCATCGACAGCTGCCCACGTGCCAGTGCCTGATTCCACAACGGTGCGCATCAATCCCAGCATCGTTTGGGCTGTTGAGGGGGAACAGACGCGAATCTCATCTTCAGTTGGCTCCCCATCCTCTTCAGCCATCACAATGCTTGGCGTTCGCAAGATTCCATCAGATGCGACGACCGCCAACGCTCGCGCCAACTGAATGCCGGTCACGGCCACGGATTGACCTATGGATGTGGCCGCCAGGGCGAGCCCAGACCAGTCTTCAACGGGTCGAAGGATCCCCGATTCTTCTCCGGGCAGACCGACATGAGTCGAACGCCCAAATCCCAATGAGGTCAGAAATGCGTGGAAGGGTTCCTCTCCCAGCAATTGCGCAACGCGGATCATGCCCGTGTTCACTGAATGCTCGATAATCTCGCCGAAGGTCACTGTGCCGTAGGATTCGTTGTCTGCATTGTGCATGACATGGCCGGCCACGTTAATGCCATCGTTCCCATCGAACGTGTCCGAAACCGCCACCACCCCGTTGTCCAGCGCGGCCAATCCAGTGAATACTTTGAAGATCGAGCCTGGCTCGAACAGATGGGTCACTGCCAGGTTTCGCCTCTCCTCGGATGTCGAGTTCCAGAACTCATTGAGGTCATAGCCCTTGTCCTGCGCCATGGCCAATACGTGGCCGGTGGCCGGGTCGATCAACACGATCATGCCGCCCAATGCCCGGAACCGATTCACGCCCGCTCGGATCTCTTCCTCGCAAATGAACTGAAGGCCAGCATCGATGGTCAGAGCGAGATCGTCACCACGTTCTCCAGTCTCGACGATCTCAACCTCATACGTGCGCCCATCCGCTCCCTCCAACACACGCACCACTTGGCGCGCTCCTTGCAGGCGATCGTCAAAGGCCATCTCCAACCCCTCGAGCCCGTGTCCGTCTGTGCCGACGAACCCGATCAGATTCGAGGCGAGTTGACCTTGGGGATACCACCGCTTCCAGGTATCGAGAAAGATCAGGCCATAGACACCGGCCTCTCGCGCGCGGTCGCGGATGCGCTGAGCTGTGTCGAAATCGACCCTGCGATCAATCCATGTGAAATAGGAGTCTTTGAGCACCTTTGACTCCAGTTCTGTGCGGGAAAGGGGTAACTCGTCGGCCAGGATGGTAATCGCGCTCGTAGGATTGGTGATGTGAATCCCATCCACAGCAATGGCCATCGCCTTCACGTCGACCGCGAGAATGCTCCCATTGCGATCCATGATCGCACCTCGTTGGGGTGGCAACTCAATGGTTCGTTCTTGAGACGCCTGCGCTCGCTCCAGCCAGTAACGATGCTGCAGGATTTGAAGCTGCACGAAACGCCCGAGAATGACCGCCAGCACCAAAGCAAACACAACCAGCATGACGCGGCCGCGTGTTCGTGTGATTCGATCAGTTGGTTTCTTCGTTTGGGATAGGTACATAGCGAACAATGGTGGGTTCGGACATATGGAGCTGGTCGCGCGCAATGCGGGCAATCCGTTCTAGGGAGAACGCCTCATCAATGCGAACGGCCAGGATTCGATTGATCTCCAGCTCTGCGTCCAGGCTCACGCGTGCCTCTTCACAGGCAGACCTAAGCATTTGAATCCGATTCCCCTGCCATAAATAGAGGAAGCTCAGCCCAGCAATCGCCCCTGCCAACACAACGCTGCCCAAAAGCCCTATCAGGGGAAGCGCATCTCCTGATCTGGCTCGCGGGGTCTCCATTGACCAGCGCGCTTGCCTCTTGCGAATCCTCATCTCCTTCACCGATAGAGGATACATGGATTCGTTCATTCTTCGCTAGACATCTGTCATGAGGGAATTTAGCGAAGTCTCACCGCTGCCCGCAGCTTGGCGCTTCGCGAACGAGCGTTTACATTCAACTCCTCGGATGTTGCGGTGAGCGGGCGCTTGGTGAGGATTTCGGCTTCGATCTCCTTCCCACAAACACACTCAGGCATCTTGGGAGGACACACGCAAGGTCGCTCCTTGTCTCGAAAGAACTGCTTGACGATACGGTCTTCGAGCGAGTGGAAGCAGATCACGATCATCGTTCCACCGATGGTGAGTCGTTTGAATCCGGCCGCAAGGCCTGCTTGGAGCGATCCCAATTCGTTATTCAGAGACATTCGAATCGCTTGAAATGTGCGTGTCGCAGGATCAAGTCTGCGGTGATCGTAATTCGCGGGAACGGCCTCTCGGATGATATCTGCCAACTGGCTAGTGGACTCAATGCGTGCCATCGCGCGGGCTCTGAGAATGGCTCGAGCAATCTGTCTAGCGAATCGCTCTTCGCCAAATCGGAAAATGACATCGGTCAGTTGGGACTCCGTCGCACCTTGAATCCAATCTGCAGCTGTTTCGAATGCCTGGCGATTCATCCTCATGTCCAGTGGCCCATCTCGTCGGAAGCTGAATCCGCGTTCGTTTGAATCGAGTTGCAGAGAGGACACGCCAATGTCTAGAAGAATCCCGTCTACAGATTGGATATTCAGGTCATCTAGATGTCTGTCCAACTCCCCAAAATTGCCGTGAACAGCTCGAAACCGTGTGCCAAAGGAATCCAATCGCTCGGACGCCAACGCAAGCGCCTCTGCATCCCGATCCACACCGATCACCTGTACTGTCTCGTCTTCCAGCAGCAGGGCCTCGCTGTGTCCGCCCAGGCCGAGAGTTCCGTCGACAAGTACCTTGCCCGCCAATGGCGACAACAATCGGATGACCTCAGAGCACAGAACGGGTTGATGCAGATTGGCCACAGGTTCTGTCATGGATTTCCTCAGTCGACCTGCCGCTTAAGCTCATCGAGGATTTGAAGACTCTCGATGGGCGTCAGCGTATTGGGATCGAGCTTTCGTAGGCGCTTAATCACGGGATGATCCTCGGCTCCAAAAAGAGGGACAGGTTCGGCCACCGCCTCGGCTCCACCCAGTGTGGAAAGCGGCGCTTCACGAAGCAATTGTTCGAGAATGGCATCCGCCGCATCCGTCACATGTTTGGGTAGCCCCGCCAATCGGGCGACGTGTACACCATAGCTCCCTCGTGCGTTTCCGGCTTCCACTCGATGCAGGAACACGACGTCCTTTCCGACCTCTTTCACAACAACGTGGAGGTTGTGGACATTGGCGACATCGTCGGATAGCCGTGTCAGTTCCTGGTAGTGGGTGGCAAACAATGTCTTCGCCTTCACGCGTGTGGCCAGCTCATGCGCGACAGCCCAGGCAATCGACACGCCATCGAATGTGCTGGTACCTCTCCCCATTTCGTCTAGGATGATCAGACTATTGACGGTCGCGCGCCGAAGAATCGTTGATACTTCGAGCATCTCCATCATGAAGGTGCTGATGCCTTCGACCAACATGTCTGAAGCTCCAACGCGGGCGAAGATCCGGTCGACAATCGGTAATCGCGCCTCACTGGCAGGCACAAAGGATCCCATCTGAGCCATGAGGCTGATGATGGCGTTTTGCCGTAGGAACACGGACTTGCCAGCCATGTTGGGGCCTGTCAAGATGATGAGATCGCGGCCATCCTTCAGATCCAGGTCATTGGGAACAAATTCCTCCAAGCGCTCGACCACCGGATGGCGTCCGTTTCTTACCCAGAAGGTGTGATCCTTCGTGAATGTCGGTCTCACGTAGCTGTAACCATGGGCCGTCTCTGCCAGCGACAGATAGGTGTCCAATTCAGCAATCGCGTCGGCAATAGACTGCAGCACAGGGATCTGCTCCATCAGCCGATCGAGAGCCGCCTCAAACAGCTCGAGTTCCAGTGCCTTGGCCCGCTCGTCGGAATGTGCGATCCGTTCCTCATACCCCTGAAGCTCGTCTGTAATGTAGCGTTCTGAGTTGGCTAGCGTCTGCCGCCGTACGTAGCGTTCGGGAACCTTATCAGCCTGGGACTGCGTCACTTCGATGTAGTAGCCAAAGACGCGGTTGTATCCGACTTTGAGTGTCGAGATACCGGTGGCTTTGCGTTCCGTAGTCTCCAATGCAGTCAAATGAGATCGAATGGAACGGATGTCTTCCCTCAGCGCATCGAGTTCACGACTGTAATTCGCGCGGATGAGTCCTCCATCACGAGCATCCCCGGGAAGTTGATCCATCAACATACCCTCGAATTCGCCGACCAATGTCTCAATCACAGGCGCGGACATTCGTTCGCAAATCGCAGCAAGCCGCTCGTTCGCTGGACGCCCTCCTTCGCCCATGATATCGACCATCGCTGGAACGAGTTTAAGGGAACTGAGCAGGGCAAGTAGATCCATGGGGCGCATGCGGCGCGCGCCAAGCCGCCCAAGAAGTCTCTCAATGTCATGAATGTTGCGGACACGGTCACGCAGTAATTGGCGTAGCTGCACGTTGTCCACAAGTTCTTCCACGGCATCCAACCGCCGTTCGATCTCGCTTTGGTTCGTGAGTGGAGCGAGGATCATTCGACGCAATCGTCGGCGCCCCATGCTGGTCGTTGTGGCATTCAATACGTGGAGCAGCGTTCCCCTCTCTTGGCCTTCTCGGAGGGGTTTCACCAATTCCAAACTGCTCACTGTAAACGGGTCAAGATCCATATGGTCGGACAGAGAGTAGAAAGTCAGAGTTCGAATGTGCGACAACACTGTCTTCTGAGTCTTCTCGACATAAGTTTGGAGCGCCCCAGCTGCGCGAAGCCCGGCTTCATTCTCTCCAAGCGCGAACGCACGAGAGCGGTCGATGACGAAGCTGCTGGCTGCCACCGGCGTTTGATAAAATCCAACAACAGTGTCCGGTCCCAACTGCTGATCTTGGGACAAGAGAAGCTCACTGGGCGAGCGACGCACCAGCTCATCGCGCAACTCATCGACAGATTGAGCCATCGTATGGATGAACTCCCCGGTCGACAAATCAAGCGACGCCAATCCAAACGGCCCCTCACGGCAAGGAGCATCCACAGCACACAGATAATTGTTCGACCCAGCGTCTAACAGACTCTCATCCAAAACAGTCCCCGGGGTAATGACGCGAACGACATCGCGCTTCACCAATCCCTTGGCATCTTTGGCATCCTCAACCTGCTGACAGACAGCGACCTTGTACCCACGCTGAAGAAGTTGCTGCATGTAGACGTCGCCTCTGCGAACGGGCACACCTGCCATCGGATGCCCATTACGCGCCGTCAGGACAATATCCAACTCACGCGCCACGGTTTCCGCGTCATCGTAGAAGGTCTCATAGAAATCACCCAAATGATAGAACAGGATGGCATCAGGCATTTCCGCCTTGAATCGCCAGTACTGTTTCATCATGGGGGTTTGTTTGGACGTATCGGTCATGGAGCCAGTATACGACGCCCTTTCTGCAGACTGCAATGATAGGCTCGAATCAAGTTCTCATCGAAATTCAAACAGGAATTGCCGTAACGATAAGTTCACCGATCTCTTGACATCCGAATACAACGTCGATATAGTTGTGCCAATTAGTTCATGGTCCTGAAACAAGGCAAACCATTCGTGAGGATGGGACGCAAAACCAACGGACCTTCACGAACAGACGTTCGTAGGGTGGCCGGGTTGCCAGGGAATACTCTGGAAACCCGGCCACCTTTTTTGGGTCTGAACTGGGAAGGAGAGACAGAATGCAAACGACGATCTACTACAACAACGAAGATGCGTACTTGATGGCTCAAGTCGATGCAAAAGGTCGACGAGAGCGCAAGAGCCGAAGTGCTGTTCTTCTTTCCATTCTTGAAGATTATTTTGAAAGCGACAAGCGGTTGGGTGAGATTCTTGTGGACATTGGGACTCTAACCCATGCCGACCTATGCAAAGGTCTGGAACTCCAGAAAACACGATTCACAGATAAATTGCTGGGCGACATCCTTCTTGAAGAGGAACTGGTCAGCCCAGAAGCCGTTGAGCGGGCACTGATGATCCAGGACCGGCAGCGCGAGGAAGTAGGCAATGGATAAGTCTTTACAAGCAGCGATAAAGTGCTATTATAACCAGATACTGAGTCTGAAAGGGCAAACCATTTGTGAAAATGGGACGCAAAACCACGGACCTCAGGCCGCGCACATATGCGCAGGAGAATCCACAGGATTCTCCAATGAACCCGTAGGGTTCACGAACCCAGTTGGGTTCACGAACCCAGTTGGGTTCACGAGGCAGCCGGGTTGCCAGCTCCGAAGGAGGAACGCATGACGGGGCAGGCAGCAAGAACCGGGGGCTTGAAGTGGTGGGGGGCAGGGACGACGGCGCTTGCCGTGGGGCTAGTCGCTTTGACTGTTTTCATCGGTGTGTCGATCGTAGGATTCGGAGCGGATTTCGCACTGAGTTCATCGACTGGCATTTGGACTTCCGTCCTTCCGACCAATGTCACCAGCCTAGAAGGGCTCAACACCAGCTACGTGAAGTGGGGAAACCCAACTGATGGCGGCACCAAGAGCGGCTTCGAATTCATCAACGTCGGATCGAAATCGATCAACGTCAACGAAGCCTTCGTCGTTGGTACGTTCATCCATCATAATCAGCCGATCACCGCATATTACACCCCGACGCAGGTTACTCTGCGGATCAACTTGGCGTTCTCCAACCCGTCTCTCTCGACGCAATTCACCTACGTGCTAGGATTCGATGAGACGCCGAACAACGCATCCCCGTGCCCGTATGGGGGCGACTCGAATGGTTGTTACGATAAAGTGACGTTTCCGACGGGCACCCCGTCGGAGGTGTTCCGCTCCGGCGACTCGAAATACACCCTGACGATCCTTGGTTTCAGCACGTCACCGACGGGCAGCAACCCCATCTCCGAATTCGTCACCAAGGAGAAGACGAACAACACCGCCTATATCGTGGGAAAAATCACGCTGGTCTGCACCGATCCTGTCATCACGGCTGCACCAAGCAATCAGACTCTCCTCGAAGGTGCAACCGCCGTCTTCACAACGACCGCCACTGGAACGAGCCTTCAATACCAGTGGTACAAGAACGGCGTTGCCCTGAGTAATGGCGGGCGCATCTCTGGCGTTAACACCAATACCCTGACGATCACGGCCACGATTCCC
>JAHITR010000136.1 GCA_018817505.1 Candidatus Bipolaricaulota bacterium
ATAAAGCTCGGCTGGAAACTCGACACGCACACCGATGTCCAGCGGCCCGAATGCAGGCCCTACGCCAAGATTCCTCGCCTGCTCCCTCAGCCAATACGCCCCCACACGGCCGGGAGCTGCAATGACGACTTTCGCGTGGATGGATCCATTCGAGGTATCCAGTCGGAATCCAACATCTTCCGAAGCGATGGCTTGAACCTTGGTCTCCAACCGAAACTCGATTCCCCGGTTCAGCAGATCATGGTAGAGCGTGTCGATGACTTCACGGATCGTGACCGTCCCAATGTGCCGCTGGCGAGCGGCGATGAATTCTATGCCCGCTTGAGACGCCATTTGCTTGAGATGGATGAGCGCGTCCGCGTTTTCGCCTGAGTACTGAGCAGGCGCACCACACCGCGTGAATTCCGCATCGACTTGTTCAATCAGCGCGTCAAGTTCTGAGGATGAACACCCGATTGCCTGAGGGTTCCCCCCGATCTTGGAGCTGAGGTTCAGTTTCCCATCCGAGAACGTCCCGCCGCCTCCGACACCCGACGTAATGCTGACTCGTTCCTTGGGTGCCTTCCCTCCTTCGATGATGACGACACGAAGATCCGTTCTCGCAAGTTCTAGAGCAGCAAACAGGCCCGCAGAACCCGCGCCAATGATGGCAACGTCATAGGTCATGTGTCCCTTCCTTCATTCAAGGCTGATCGGCCTACGCATACTACGCATCACTGCGGGGAAAGCAAATCGGGTGTCGAAGCACGTCCGACACCCGATCCGTCTTCTTTTCAACGCTAAACTGCAACGAACTGCAGTCCCTGGATCGCTCCCTCTCCGCCTTGCCTGACAATGCCAAGGATTGTCCTGACACGCATCCCCAACTTGGGTTTGTCGGCGAGCAGCTGCCCGGTCACACGAACCCCGCCGTCCAGCTCGACGATCGCCAATCGAAGATATCGCGTCTCATACTCAATGGCCAAGGCATAGACATCCGTATAGGTCAACACGGTGCCTTCACCCTCAATGACCACATCTGTGAATCGCTCGCCGCGGCATTTGGGGCACACCATGTGCTTGGGATAGCTGACTGTGCCGCAAGCGTTGCATTTCATGCCAGTGACATTGGCGATCATGATACCTCCCTCTGCAGAACGCTGGCTACGACGTTGTTTCCAAACCCACCGAAGTTGAGGGCATAGGCGACCTTGGCATCCTTCACTTGTCGCGCATCGCATTCGCCGCGCAACTGCCATGTCAATTCAACCAACTGAGCCACGCCTGTCGCTCCCACGGGATGGCCTTTGGCCTTGAGCCCACCCGACGGATTGATCGGAAGCGTGCCATCCAACTGCGTTTCGCCGCGCTCCAACGCCTTGTGCCCTTCTCCCTGAGGGAAGAAGCCTGATGCTTCAGATTCAGCAATCTCAAGAATCGTGAACGCGTCATGCAATTCAGCCACATCCACGTCTTGAGGCGTCAGCCCGGCGCGGTCAAATGCCATCGCAGCGGCAAGGCGAACCGATTTCAGATCCGTCGGATCCTCGCGCTCATGCACCGCATGGGTATCCGTCGCCTGCCCCATGCCAGCAATCCTCACTTTTGGCCCTCCCAGCTTGGCAGCCACCGCTTCTGAAACCAACACCAGCGATGCCGCACCGTCCGAAACTGGGCAACAGTCAAACATATGCAGCGGCGTAGCGATGGGCGGGTTGTTCACTACAGCTTCAGGCAACGTGAGAATACCCTCCATGGTTACAGTCTGCTGAATGTGCGCATAGGGATTCTTGGCGGCATTGGCGTGGTTCTTGATCGCCACCATCGCCAAGTGCTTGCGCTCGACTCCAAATCGATCCATGAACATCCGAGCAAACATGCCGGCAAGCGAGGGCAACGTGACACCATAGATGTATTCAGCCACAGGATGCGAAAGGCTGGCAACGAAGTCGGTGCCTTCCAGCCCGTTGACGACGCGCATTCGTTCGACACCAGTGACCAGAACAACATCTGCCATCCCGGATGCAATCGCCTGGAATCCAACCTTGACTGCCGACGCACCAGAGGCTGGTCCGTTCTCCACAGATTCTGCAGTAGCAGGATACAGAGCCAATTGGTCCACTAGGGCGCTGCCGAGAGCCGTTTGGCGATTCATGCGCGCAGCCCCCATGTTCGCGACAACCACTCCGTCCACAGGGATATCGCCCAGCTTGGCGTGTTTCAAGGCTGCCAGAGAAGCCACGCTAGCCAGCTGCATAAGGGGCCATTCGGAACGTCCAAAGCGAGTCATGCCCGCACCAGCAATGTAGACAGGCTTCATGACGCTTCCTCCTTCTCGCCAGCAACTTGACGCACGACTGTCGCTTCTCCGGGAAGAAGGATCGTCGCAGCGGATGCCATCAATTCGTCAGACACAGGCCGGTGACCGGAGACGAGACGCGGTTTGGCCGCATAGTATGTATCTTTGGGAAGCACCCACGAAGGGACGCCGCCTAGCTCGTGCTGTACTTCGAATTTCTTCTCCAGCGGGTATTCGATCATCCAACGTCGGAAGCCGATCGGGCTCTCGGCGACGATGAGGACTTCCTCTTGCCCGCAATGCTCGATGTGATACTCCATCTTGGCAGCAAACAGATGAGATCCAACGCGCAGTCCTCGGCGAACCGTGAGGGTATGGTAACTCATGCCTGTCTTCGCATCGACGAGACGGCCATTGACTAGGCCTGCCAATACGCCATCAATGAGCCCGGCAAGGACATACTCATCCTTCACTCGGTATCGTTTGTAGGCAAGGAGTTCTCCGAACAAGCGCGCAGCGACAATATCGTAAAAATCTCTTTCTACCCAAAGCAGTGGATAAAGAGCCTCAAGCAGCTTGGGGACTTCCTCCCGAGCTACTTGGCGAACGACCATCGTCTCCCCGCTGGCCAGCGTAATCGCTTTTGGGGGGTAGATCGGCATATTCATTGCCGGAGGCCTTAATAGAGCTTCAAGATCGCTGATGTTTCCCATGTTCTCTCCTTTCGGAATTGCTCAAGCATAGTGATCAGATTGAAGAACCCGATCCTTTCAATACCCGTCATGCTGTCAGTCAGCCTTACAATACGTGTTGCCAGACACGGCGTCAATACACGCAGCTGACAAGCAAGAGATGATCCGCCAAGCGAAGCGGCATTCGCGCTCCAGACGATCCGAAACGCGGGCCGCGGATCCAAGCCAATCCGCAGCCGATGGAAGGCTGTAGGCGGACGAAGCGCTCCTCGACAAGCCGCCAGTTTTCTGTAAACGCCGTCGCCGAGCCCTTATTCGTTCGCGTAGGGATCAAGGC
>JAHITR010000137.1 GCA_018817505.1 Candidatus Bipolaricaulota bacterium
GAAGCCCCTTGTGCGTTGCCGACCAGCACCAGCCGTTCACTACGATCCAGTAATCGTTCGGACACGATTTGTTGTGCAATTTGCCGCCCAACGTCGCCGCATGCTCCAATGACTGCGATGTCCATCCATCCTCCCCTCGATTGGCTCACTCATCATACAGACCGCTACGACAAGAGGTCGCGCTTGATCTCTTCGAATTGTTCTTTCGTGATTTCTCCCCGCGCATAGCGTTCCTTCAGGTAGTCTAGCGGGGACTTGCCGTGAAACATGGATCCATCCGCACGTGGCATCGCGTGGTGAATTCCCCATGCGATGAGAAGGACCATGCACCCCAAGAACACCAACCCGCCCATCATCGGCCAACTGCTCCATCCGTAATAGCCGTGCCACAACATGGCGTCTCCTTTGATTCAGTTCCACAGTATTGCGTACACAGTTGACGACATGATGGGGATTCAATGCAATTTGAGTGAGGTTTTTGGAACGAAGAACTTTCATCGATTCACAGGAACAGGCAACGCGTCGTCGAGCCCTGTGATTGCAGTTTCAGGCGACTCTAGGCGAACACGTAGTAGCAGACGTGCCAGGTGGTGTTAAAGACAAACATGGCGGCCACCGAGACATTGAATGCAGCGGCAATCCGCGTCCCCTTGAAGAAGATGTACAGCGGTACGACAAGGGCAATCATGCGGAGAAGAATCAGGAACGCGAGTTTCCACTCTTGCGTTTGAAACGGCGGCATGAATACCATCGCTTGAGCGACATACCCGGCAACCGACATGGCAATGAATACCCAGGGATTCAAATCGTGTGCCAAGGCAAGCGTCCACAGCCTTGAGAACGGTTTGACACAGAAGGTCAATGCGCGGGAAAACCCCGTGTTGTCGACCATTCCATGCGTCCCACTCAATCGCGAGCTCAGTTGATTCATGTGTCTCACCGCCCGGAAACATCCCAGTGGCAAAAGCGTACCCCATTCAGAGAGCAAATGCACGCAACGCCCCTATTGTTGTGCATTTGGGAAGAGTTCACAATCCTGCTGGCATTCCCTACACTTGAGCCATCAAACGGGAGAAGGGAGGAGTGATGCCTATCGAGAAACTGAAACACTTCCTCGATGAAAACGGGGTGAAGTACACCAGCATTCGACATTCACGTGCATGTACGGCCCAGGAAATCGCCGAATTGGCCCACATACCAGGCAAGGAACTGGCCAAGACGGTCATGATTCTCCTCGCAGATCAAGTCGCCATGGCTGTGATTCCGGCTTCGCATCTGGTCGATTTTGAATGCCTGTCCGATGTGGCCGGAGTTCCCGTTGATCTGGCTGACGAGGGAGATTTCGTGGAGTTGTTCCCCAATTGCGACGTCGGCGCCATGCCACCTTTCGGCAACTTATACGGCATGCCGATCTACGTGTCTGAAACACTGGCAGAAGACGACATGATTGCATTTTCCGCTGGGTCCCATGCCGAGATCATTCAGATGAAGTATGACGATTTTCAGCGATTGACGAACCCAATTCTTGGGCGCTTCACGTACCGCTTCCCCTAGCCGTGGCACTTGGGGGATGAGCCTTGACGTCAAGCGAGCCCAATCGAACCTCACTCAGTGAGGGATCGAGCGAGCTCCCGAGACTCGTTACCGTGCGTATTCGGCAACATGTTGACGTCCGTGCAATGCGGAAAGACATACACTCCTCGGTTATCCAGACGCGTGTAGTTGGCAAAACGCGGGAAGCTTGCTTGAATAAGATCGGCGTTTCCGTCAATGGGGCCCGCACACGACACAAGCAAAGCCGCAGGCTTTCCTGCAATGAAGGATCGATGATCCGGCCCTCCGAATCCGCTAACCAGGCAGATGGAGCGATCGAGCAATGCCTTGAGCTGTGATGCATATCCCCACATGTAGAGCGGCGTAGCAAAGAGGATTGCATCCGCAGCGATCATCTGATCAAAAACCGCGGGAGCATCATCAGGCAATATACATCCTGGTTCATCAACGGATTCCGTACAGGCAAAACAGGACTTGCAGCCATGGACACTGAGCTCCGCCAGATTGATTCGAGTGACTTGATGTCGCCAATCTTTCAGGGCGCGCTCGGTCCAATCCAGCAGTCGATCGGTGTTCCCGTCTGTTCTTGGGGCGCCGAGTAGGGTAACAATATTCATGATGATTCCTCCTGATCGCGATCGGGCTGTAGTTCGTCCATCCAGTGTACGGCGTCAGTCACCATCTGTTCCACGAATACGTGCTTGAATGCCATATAGCCCTCAGGATCTGTGGCATGAGCTGCAGAAGCCGCCTTCTTGATGGACGCATATTCAGCGACAGCCTGTGGATGTGCTCGGAGGTAGTCCCGGAATGCCAAATGCTTCTTGACATGAGGATCCCCCAAAGCAAACGCATGAACGTGGTGCGTCCGTCGATCCCCCCCCTTGGGGAAGTAGCGACGTCCAGGAATGCCGAATTCCCCTTTGGGCTCGTATCCCAAATCTCGCATGGACGCGTCATAGGCATCGAGGCCATCAATGGATCGAACCTCAAGCAAGATATCGATAATTGGCTTGGCAGCCAGTCCAGGCACGGAGGTGCTGCCGATATGATGGCTTCGGACCAATTCCGTCCCAAGCAGCTCGCGAAGCTGCGCGGCCGCTTCCTCATATAGGAACGGCCATTTCTCAGAGTACTCACTCACATCCATCCTTCGAGTCATGCCACCTCCTTGGAGCAAGTACCGAGGATACAACATCATGCACGTGCCCGGATACCGTCTCGATTGCGCCCGAGTTATCTTCTGACTGTGCTGGCGAGCATTCACTCGCGTGGCCGGAAAACTCATGCAAGCACAGTCCTGATGCATCGATCCTGTTGATTCGTGCCACGAATCGTACTATGGTGTCACGGAGGTGTCGAACATGCGAATGCGTAGAGTACTTGGGATATTGCTGCTCATCTTATGTGTTTCCGTGGCCACACAAGGAAGGTCATACACATTGGTTCAGTCTGAAAATAACGTCGGATTCTTCACCAACGAGACGGGAGTTGAGGCCACGGCACTGGTGATCGTGTTCTCAGGAAACGTAGAGATTCTCAACGTCCTCGGCTTCGGGGCGGAGATGGAAGTGACGTCCAGCCAAGGGCCAACGGTCGTTCTCCATGGTGCAGTTCCACCCTCTGGCGTCGTCATCGTCGAGTGGGCATTGGATGGCCCTGGTGTAGGCGCGGCCGTCTGGAGCAGTGAGGGATCGGCAAAGCACTCCATTGATGTGAAGTCGCCAACGGCTCACATGGTGATTATCCCTCCGCCGGTAATCCGCACTGCACCGATCAACTTCGTTCCTCAGTTCCTGCCTGCTGATTTTGGCATGGTTCTCGCGAACGGCTATTTCGTAGTCGAACATCAATTCCTGTCCGTGGGCTCGTCAGATCCCGATGGCGTCATCACAGAGTATCTCTGGGAATGGAGCGATGGCGTGACTACGTACGGTGCCAGCGCAAGTCGAGTATTTGAGCCACTCCAATTCAAGACGTACTCCGTGACTGTCACGCTTACTGTGACTGATGATTCAGGACGGACTGACTCAACCAGTCGCACGTTCGAGATCGAACAGGCTTGGAGGCCTGCCCAGAGCTAGTCTCAAGACCGCTCCGCGTTGGGCGAATGCCTTTCGTAGCAAACTCAGCCGCCAGGCAGCATTGAATATGCTGCCTGGTGTTTTCTTTGATTACCGTTGTGCAGCACAAGCGACTCAAATCGACACTCGTATTTAGAATCCAAGCGATTTTTGGCATTTCAAGAAGCCCAGCAGTCATGTCGAAGCCGATTCTTTGATCTGCCAATCCGTGATGAACATGTGCCCGGGCGAGTGCGTCACCATAAATGGAATACGACTCATCTTGGCCACGGCCTGCGCGGTCACGCCGCATGCCCAAAACACGGGGACATCCCCATCCGCCACCTGAACGGCATCTCCGAAGTCGGGGCGGCGGACATCTTGAATACCCAGATCTTCGGGCGAGCCAATATGCACAGGTTCGCCGTGAGCAAAAGCAAGCGGCTGGGTCAGCGCAATGGCTCGATCCACAGCGCATCGGGGAAGGGGGCGCATTGAGACCACCAGGTTCCCAGCAAACGATCTATGGGGCACGAGCGGAATCGTCGTCTCGTACATTGGGACGTTGCATCTCTGCTCAATGTGCCGCACGGGGATCCCTGCGCCCACAAGCAATGCATCGAACGTGAAGCTGCATCCCAACAAGAATGCACACCATGACTCTCGCCAAGCATCGACCAAGTCGTCCACTTCGCCTTTGAGATCTCCGCATTCATAGATGCGATATTTGGGAATATCTGTGCGAAGGTCAGCCCCGTGGGCGGTGGCAGCGGGAACGAACGATCCGGGACTGAGTCGCTCCAGTAGAGGAAGTGGTTGGGGATTGAGACGGCAAAACTGTTCGAATTCATCTGCCAGCGAGCGGTCGAGGATAACCAAGTTTGCCTGGACACAGCCGGGCGCAAGGGACGCTGTGGGCAATCGCCAGCGGCCATCACGGATGAGTTGACGCGCTTGTGATCCAGTTTGTTGCCAATGTCGCGCCATGGCTCCTCCCAAACTAGCCCTCCGCCGGTACCTCCAGGTTTTTCTCGAACCACACAACGTCAAAGACCTGGCCTTGCTTGGTCCCGATATCATGGAAGCATCCGCAGGGTGCGTATCCATGGCGCTGATGAAACGCCAGGCTCCCTTCATTCCTCGACGAAATGTGCGCCAAAATGTGACTGATTCCTCGGACTCGCGCTTCAGCCTCAAGTTGCGCCAAAAAAGCAGTCCCCAGACCCATGCCCGTAAATCCCTCAGCAATGAATGTCGTCAGAAGGGCCGTGCCAGCGAACGTGGTGTGGCGACTATACGGACGCAGCATAGCGAAGCCAATCAATTGCCCGTCATCGTTGTCCGCAGCCAAGGCAGGATATCCTTGAGTGGAAGCCAGCATCGTCTGAATATCCTCTGTCGACGACGGGTGTTCGGCATAGGCAGCGAAGGAATGCGCCACGTAGTGATTGAAGATCATCCGCACCGCTTCACAGTCGCTCGCCAGCAGAGGCCGCAAGAACCAATTACTCGTCACTTGCTGCTCCTTCAGTCACATAGGCCGTCAGGATTTCTCCGAGAACAATCTGATGCAGATCCTTCGACTCGTAGCGACGATGGATCTCATGCGATACGATGTCAGGCACTTCAAGTTGACATCGCGCCAGGATGGAACACTCGTAGTGCAACCCACACTCGCCAATCGTCGGCGTGTCCGCGGATTGACCGGGCACAAGGGTGAATCCACACGCGGCAACCTTATGCAAATCCCGTCCCGATTGGGTGCCGCAAAGCCTCAGTTCATCCGCCAATTCGCCCAATCGCGGAACACTGATCGTGAATGAGTCAGCGACCTGCAAACAGGCATAGGTAAATCGGCTCTTGCGAACATAGACCGTGAACACAGGACGTCCCCACACAATACCTACCTGCCCCCACCCAATGGTCATCGGATTGACGATTCCATCCGGTGTGTTGACATTGAGAAAGGCTCCATTACCAGCAATGCCCGCTTTCAGCCAATGCGTTTCCTGGTCCCAGCGAATTCGAACGCTCATATCCCCTCCGGAAGGTATTATGCTGCCGCGCGCGCCGTTCCCCAAGGCAGAGAGAAGGCGACGATTTCCTCTCACCACCACGCCGACTGTACAATGGCTGCTCAAGCCAAGGAGGCATGCGAAGACCGTGACGCGATCGACATGGACGAACCCGTTGGTCCTCTTGGTTGCCTTCATTCTTACGGCATCGTTTCTTCTATGCGCTGAGGCACGGCCGCTGCCCGTCTTGCTAATTTATGGATTCCAGCCGTTGCCTGGTTTTCGAACGACGCCCTTGTGGGAGAATTTTGCCGAGTATTTGACTGGCAATTCCATCGTCAACACCCAAACGCTGAAAATTTCTAGCGATCACGAGTTCTATCTATTGCCAGCCGTTGATGAACAACGGCGTGACGTCTACATGAGCAACTACTGCCTTTCGTACGAGCCAACAACCCGCGACCTGTTCTTCTATGAGCGGCGGCTCGTGGATGAAATCAAGTACATGGCGACCCAATTCGACGTCGAAACATTCGACGTCGTCGGTCACTCCATGGGAGGACTCATTGCCCGCGCCTACGCTGAGACAGCTGATTTCGATTCAGTGATCGGCACGGACCTGTTTCACGACTATGGCATTGCCTATGGCGGAGAAATCAGAACCCTCGTCCTGATCGCAACCCCAAATCACGGAACGAGCATTGCTGAGATTGGCGATTGGTTCAACATCCTCAGCCGTCAATTGACACCGGAATCGGAATTCTTGAGCCTTCTCAACAGCGATCGAATGATCGACGGAAGCTTGACATCGCTCAATCCATCCATCCGCTATGTTTCGTTGGCGGGACAGACGTGCCTCGGTTGCGGCTTGCGCGCTGACAAAAGCAACTGTCTTGAGGAATGTGTGCGTGACGCCCTGGTTTGGGATGGCTCAGATCTTGTGGTCATGATGGCTTCCGCTTACCTGCCTGAGGCGGAGAATTGCGCGATCATCGGATTTGATCATGTGCAAAGCCACACGGATGTTCTCATTGCCCAAGCCGTCGAAACCATCCTAAATGACAACTATCTACCTGTTGCCATCTACTCACTCAAACTGCAGTCCTACCAGCCTGATTAGCTCACAGACCTAGATTGGAGATCCCTTAACCATGAAGGCCATGAAGTAACCGAAGGAAGATCTTGTTTCCGCACCCAGAGGAGAAACGGGCACCCCCATGAGCTTCGTGTTCTTCATGGTAGAGAGCTTCTGCGTATTAAGCGGAGCGGGTTCTCACATGATTCCGAAGCGAGTCACTGGCCACACGCGAAGATAGGGCACGCCGACGATGTCCTTGTCAGGCACGAAGCCCCAGAATCGCCCATCGAAGGAATCGCCCGAATTGTCGCCGAGCATGAAGTAGTAGCCTTCGGGAACCAGCGTCGGCTCAATGCCGTATTGGAACCGCATATCGCTGGAAATGTAGTTGTGTTGGAAGCGTTCGCCTTCCAGCATTTCGCCGTCGATATAAATGTTGCCATTGCGAATCTGCACGGTTTGTCCGCCCACGGCAATCAGTCGTTTGACGTACATGATCTTCTTGATCTTCCAGCGAATGCCAAAGTCCTGAAGCGTCGTTTCTGACGTTTTCTGCCCGAGGCTGTATGTATTGCCCTGAGCTGTGCGAAGGGTGATGGGAGAGCCTGCCGGCAACGAGGCGATCGTTTCGTTGATGGCCGTCTCCGTGAACACGGCCCGGCCAGCCAAATAGGCAGGAACCTGATCCGTAGCGATGTATTCGCCTTCTCGAATGCCCACCTGCTCGGCCGCCGATCCCTCGACAGGTGACTTGGTGCGGATGGCCACATCATGACGGAAGACGACAATGTCTCCCGGTTTGGGATCGCGGAAATAGTAAGTGATCCGATCGACAAAGAAGCTGTCCGCCTTCAACAAGCTGTAGTCGCCATTGATCGTGGGATACATGGAATCCGTCGGGACGTGCATGCGCACGGTGACAAAGCTCATAATGATCGCTGCCAATCCGACAGCCACGACGATGACTTCGGTCCATTCGAGGATCTCGCTGACAATGCGCCCAGGATGCCATCCGTAGTGCCGCACGATGCGAAGGATGTACGCTGGTTTCTTCGCCTTCTTCTCTCGCTTCCGCCTCATGAACATCCTCCTGCACACCCGGGATTCTGATGAGCTATGGTACACCATCTAAGCGAGTCGGTGCCCTCCAGCCAATAATGCACGAAGCCGCCAATGGCGACAGAGTACACCGGGTTCGCACCGCGCACCATCAGGCAGTATTCTATCGGCAGGGTATGTCAGGCATTGCCATCCAACCTGGTTGGGTGGCATTTTGCTTTCTCGGAGGGATGTATGGGCATTCGAGTCGCAGTAGTTGTTGGCTATTTCTTGGTTCTGTTGGTCATTGGATGGGCCGCACGTCGCCGCAGCCAGCCTGGGTTGACAGATTACTTTGTCGCCTCTCGATCCACGCGCTCCATCGTGCTATTCCTCACGATGGCGGCCACGAACTTCAGTGCATTCACGGTCTTTGGTTTCGCAGGGGCGGGCTGGGAATCCGGGTACGCGTTCTATCCCGTCATGGCGTTTGGAACGGGATTCATGGCACTTGCCTTTGCCCTCATCGGCGAGCCGATCCAACGATTGGGGAAGATCCACGGCCTCATCACGCCATCTGAACTGTTGTATCACATCACCGGTAGCCCCACGTTGCGGCTGCTGTTCTTCGTGGTCATGACCGTGTTTACACTGCCCTATTTGGCCATGCAGCCAATGGCTGCTGGCTATGCGCTTCAATCCTTGTTGGGCATTCCCTACTTCGCCGGCGCCGCGTTGATCACTGCCATCATGCTGATGTACACGTTTCTCGGCGGCTTTCGTGGCGTTTCGTGGACTGACACATTCCAGGGGGGGATGATGATGACCCTGTTGTTGGTCGCAGTGATCATGATCGCCAAACCATTCGGCGGACTATCCGCTGCGAATCACGCGGTCGCCGTCGACTACCCTGCCTTGTTCGCTCGACCCGGAATGGGCGGCCTGTATTCGCCTGGCGTGTGGTTTGGCTATATGGCCTTGTGGTTACTCTGCGACCCGATGTTCCCCCAGTTGTTCCAGCGCTTCTATGCAGCACGTGATTCACGCGCACTGACCACAACGATGACGCTCTACCCACTGCTGACTGGGTTCTTGTTCCTGCTGCCGGTCACCATCGGGGTCCTCGGACGGCTGAGCTATCCTCAGCTTCCTGTGGGAGCGTCAGCGGATCAAATCCTCCCACTGATGCTGGCTCAACATGTCCCACCGGTAATTGAAGCTCTCGTTCTTACCGCCGCGCTGGCCGCCCTCATGTCGACACTCGACTCCCAGCTGCTCACGCTATCGTCGATGTTCACCCGCGACGTCGTGGGGCCCATTCAACGTCAGCTTGCGCGCCGAGCAGGGCGTGACGTGTCGTTGTCAACATCTGATGAAGTCCCTGCCTGGGTGGGAAAGTCGTTTGTCGTCGTGCTAGCACTCGTCGGACTGGGGATCGCCATTCATCCGCCAGCATCCTTCCGCATTCTGGCAACCCAGACATTCACTGGATTGGCCGTGCTATTCCCCACGGTCGTCGCTGCCCTTTATTGGAAGCGCATGACTGCTGCCGCTGCCATTAGCTCGATTCTCGTCGGCGAAGGCCTTGTTGTCGCCTACTACTACAAGCTTCTGCCCACGTTCGGCACGCTGTCTGTCATTCCCATTGTCCTTGCCTCATCGATCGTTCTTGTCCTTGTCAGCCTGATCTCAAGACGACGACCGATGTCCGCCGCGCCTGCACAGCGCAGTCGCCGGTTTTCGCTCCGATTCAAGATCGGCTGGACGGCCACATTCAGCTTGCTGTTTCTTCTCGGACACGATTTCTGGAATTGGGGAGACGCACGCGCCTCTTGGTTGGGCTACCCCTGGTGGGTGTGGATGTTCGCTGGATTGTGCGTGCTCACCTCGGTGGCCTTTGGAACGTACAGCCACGCGAGCCATCGGCATGAAGCTCGAACGAGCAAGCCCTGATACGCTTTCGCAACGCTGGTCAACGACGCTGCTTGAGAAACCGGGAGGCGAAGCCATGAAGATAGACGAATTCCGAGCGCAGTTCTCGGGTAGTCCCTACACAGAAGAGCAACGGGCAGCATGCGAGAAAGGGGTCATGCTGTTGGAGTCCTATCTCTCCGACTTGCGAGAGCCCGTGACGTTGGAGGCTGCCACGGCCGCCCATGTTCCGCCATTCACTCGAGACCTGATCGCCCGAGGATTACTTGTGCGCAATCACTTGGTCGGCATCTATTTCTATGCAGGCATGATTGAGAACTACAATCTCCAAGTCGGCGTCCTCGAATTGGTCGATGGGTTCGAGATTATGGGCAATCTCCATCGCGTCATCGGAGAGGAATTGGGATTGGATGTGCAGGCAGACATTTTTGCTGGCGTCGCGTTGCCTGTTTTAGGGACAACGCCGCTGGACTGGACGCGGGCCAATGCCATCATCTTCCCTCGCCTGGAAGCTACGGCCGACGCAGCCACAGTGAAGAAGATTCTCCGCTCGGGACTGAGAAATCTGGCGGATGCCAACTACTTGCCCATCAAGGAGCGCTACGAGGCGTCTTCGGACATTGATGCCTTCCTCGAGGATCGCGGACAACGCCATTTGGACAATCTCATCAAGCAACGCGACGAAGGCTCTCCCTACTTCAATCAGTTCATTGACGATTCAGTCATCGATTTTGTGCGCAACACGCCTGAGATCGGCCGCGGTGTGCGGCAAGGCCATACCATCATCGAGATTAAGATCCCGCATCAGTCGATCGAGTATTTGGCAGCGACGGATCGAGCAGCCAAGCAATACCACGTTTGCCATTGCCCACTGGTGAAAGAATCGATGGTCCACGATGACTTGACCATCTCGCCGACGTTCTGTGAGTATTGCCCGTCGTTCAATGCCAAGCCATGGGAAGTGATCTTCGGACAGAAGCTCCAGTATGAGGTTTTGGAATCAGCTCTACGTGGCGGGGTTTGGTGCAAGTTCGCCATTCACTTGCCAGCCGAGGCCGTTCCCGGGGCCTAGCTGCCAGTTCGAGTTGTTCATGAGGAAGCGGAATCGCAATGCCCGCGATTCCGCTTCAGGTTTTTCGTTTCGTTTCGAGAGACGTTACATGGGAACCAGCTCGGTCGCTGGCGGCTCAATGACAATGTCTGCACCCGCATCCGTCAACACCATCGACCACGTCACCGTGCCCTGATTGCCGTCTTCATCGACGGCTGTGGCCGTGAAATCGTAGCGAAGGGGATAGCCTGCTTCAGCAATCCAGACATCGCCAGTCGCATCCAGCACTTCGCCCTGCCACACCCCTGCCCAGTGACGATACGATGAGGTGTAATGATGTGCGGGAACGCCATCCACTGTCTCAGGTCCGACGTAGATCGAGTCAGCTTCCATGCCACCGAACAATCCGCCCCACACTGCAGATGGCGCGAACACAAGGACTGCTTGGCCCATGGCGTCTGCTACGAGTGCGGGCACGGACTCCCACTCCTCGTCACTGAAAATCCAAGCCTCGTTCTCCAGCTGGATGATCTCGAATTGCTCGCCATCCTCCAGGTTCTTCCAGGTGAAGTGCTTGCGCTGGGCGTCCATGATCTCGCCTGACAACTCGATTGATCCTGACTCAATCGTTCCATCCTCCTGCCCGGTGAACAGGAAGGACGTCGTGAATCGATAGGACTGGAGTGCCTGCAATGCGGCGGTCGCACCAGCGAAGATGCCTTGAGGGGCGATGTCGATGCCCACATCGAGGCCGGTCTCCGAATCGACGGTGACTTCAACATCAACAGGCAGCGATGGGGCGCTGGGCGGCGGCGTGTCAACACTGGCAAGAGTCGGAGCTTCTTCTTGGGGTTGGGCGGCGGGCACCGTGGCTTCTGGTGCGCTGGTCGCGACAGGATCGAGGTCAGCAGCATGGGTTGATGTCGTCGCTTGTTCCGTGTCGCTGTTGGATGAACAAGCCGTCAGAATCAGACACAGCGCAAACGTCAGCGCCAGAAGATTCCAAAGTCGTATTTTCATCATTCCTCCTTGGTCTAGCCTTTGGCAAAATGCGAGATAGGTTACGACGATCGACGGGTCTCTGCCAACTTCCTTTCAGGGGTGGCATGGCTTGGAGTAGACTACGCCCATGGGTTTCCACCTAGCGACCAATCATAAAAAGTGCTCTGGCTGTCGCGCCTGTCAGTTGGCGTGCAGCGAGGCTCATGGTGCCGGATTTCGACCTTCGCAGTCACGCATGTTCGTCGTCAAAGACGACATCGCAGGCAGCGATCGCCCGATGGTCTGTCGCTTCTGTTCCGATGCTGCCTGTGTAGCTGCGTGCCCAACCCAGGCCTTGACGCAAACGACACACGGGTGGTTGGCCCTGGATCGGGCTACTTGCATCGCCTGCCTTGCGTGCGTGAGGGCTTGCCCGCATGAGGCACTTCGCTTCGACCCGGCATCGAATACGCCGTTGGCCTGTGACGGCTGCCAGGGAACCCCTGCTTGCGTCGCTGCCTGCGTCACTGAAGCTTTGGAGACAACACCATGAGAGCGCCCACGGTCTTGCATGCCGACCTTCATCACAGTCACTTCAAACGCGCTCCTCTGCCTTCTGACTGGGCGAGGCAATTCATCGGCGGTCGCGGGATCAATATGGCCACGCTTCACCAGATGCTACGCGCAGACGTTCCAGCCCTCGATCCGCAAACGCCGTTGTTGTTTGCTGCTGGGCCACTGGTGGGAACGTCCTTTCCAGGCGGCGCGCGCTTCAATGTCAGTGGCCGATCGCCTCAAACCGGCATCCTCGGGGACTCCAATGCCGGTGGCTTCTTCGGCCCTGAGTTGCGCTTTGCTGGCATCGACCAGCTGGCCATCATCGGACGAGCAGCACGTCCGTCCATTCTGTGGATCGATGATGACGCGACGCAGCTGATCGATGCAGCCGACATCTGGGGCCTCGATACCGTCGAAGCGACCGGCGTCATCCACGAGCTGTTGGGAGATGCGGACATCCAAGTCGCCGTCGTCGGCCCGGCGGCTGAAAACGGCGTCGCCTTCTCCGGCGTGTTCGCCAATCTCGTCCGTGCAGCCGCGCGCACGGGCATGGGCACACTGATGGCCTCCAAGAACCTCAAGGCGATCGCCGTTCGCGGTACCGGGGGCGTGGAGGTTCGAGATCCTGCGCGATTCAAAGGAGCGAGCGATCGCCTTCAAGAGAAGGTGCTCGGCCATGCGGAATACGACATTCGCACACGCCTGGGAACCACCCAGCTGGTGACCGCATTGCAGAAGATGGGCGGCCTGCCGACGCGACACTTCCAGTCGACGACCTTCGAGCATGCAGACGTTGTTTCTGGAGAGACGATTGAAGCCGCTTACAAGCAACGATCCAAGGGCTGTTTTGCCTGTTCCATCCCTTGCAGCCGCTATCTTGTTGTCGATGACGACCGATTCCCAGATTTGCACTTTGAAGGGCCCGAATATGAGCCGCTGGCAGGATTCACGGTTCGAATCGGATGCAGTGATTTGCCACTTGCCCTCTATGCCGTCGACCGCTGCAATCGCTTGGGCATGGA
>JAHITR010000022.1 GCA_018817505.1 Candidatus Bipolaricaulota bacterium
GCATGTCAGGGAGACATCGATCACGGCCTCATCTTCTGCGGACAAAACGCGCATCGCATTCACGAGATTGTCACGGTCAAGGAACTGATGTCCGAGCTGCGTGACGAACTCCAAGCGGCCTTAAACGAGCAAATGTAGTCTCATCCGCAGCTCAAGATCGTCTCATCTCGCGACGCGGGGATCTATCGCGTGAAGCGAAGGAATATTGCGTCCTTGGGGCACACATCTACGCATCGGGCGCAGAGGATGCATTCAGATGCAGTCATCGATCCTTTGGCAACCATCTTCTGCACATCAAGACTCATCGGACATCCGCGAGTACAGGCTCCGCACGAGATGCATTCGCCTGCTCTTGCCTTGAGGCGCAGGCCGGGCAAATGAAGGCGATCACGAAGGCCCCGTCCGAGGATCATGAATGGCGCCATCCAACAAGCCGCGTGACAGAATCCGCGTCTTCCGACAAGCAGAGAGATGCTGGCAATCACCGCAACGACTACGCCAAATACGATGAGTCCCTGCCACGAACTCACAGATATGCCGTGCCAGGTTTCGTACGTGAACTCAACTCGCATCAATCCACCCGCACGAATGAACAGTGTAGTAATGAGACCGAGCCACGGGACCCAAATGGCGTACTTGATCCAACTCAGCCAGCGACGTGTAACACGGCGATTGCGGATGGGACACATGGCTTCGCTGACTGCACCTCCGGGGCAGATCCAGCCACAGTACGCTCGCCCAAAGACAAGCGCGGCGAGAAACAGGAGCCCGAAGACGACAAAGCTGCCGGTCACAATCCCCTCGCTCGCCCCCATGAGGATAACGGCCGGTGATAGATAGTAGAAAGTCACTGGGAATAGGAGAGCTGAGACAATCAACAACGCTTGTCGAGTTCTTTGTCGCATCCAGACTCTCCTCCGTCATTCGAAATATGAAGTCAAGTATAGCCTCGTGAGCGCAACGAGCTTAAAAGTGAGTGCTCAGTCCCCCAAATCGCTCGGAAGATGGGCGTCCAACCACGCGCTGATATCGGCAAGGACCTGAGGATGCTCGGGCTCATTGTGAATTTCGTGATAGAGCCCGTCATAGATGGTCAGTGTCTTGTCCTTCGATCCGAGCGCTGCATGCAGCATCTGGGCCCCCTCAGGATCGACGATTCGGTCCTCGCCTCCGTGCACAATGAACGCCGGGAGCATGATGCTGCCAGCTTCTAGGGGCACACGTGCCATTGCTTTCAGCAGTTCACAAGCCAACCGCGCCGTCGTCTTCCCGTTGTAGACGAGAGGATCGTCAATATAGGCCTGAACTTCTTTCGGGTCACGGCTAATGCCGCTGGCATCGACGGCAGACAATCCAAGTTTGGGAGCAATTCGCGATAACGCCTTGGCAAGAAACACGGTCATCGACGAAACGTTGCTCGGCACCTTTACACACGGGCCTGAGAAGACAACGCCTGACAAGTCGACATCAAGATCAAGCAGATACAGAGTGGCAATCAATGCCCCCACGCTGTGTGCATAGAGGAACAGGGGCAATCCAGGGAAGGTATTGCGCACATGATGCACATACGCCGCAAAGACATCCGTGTAATCAGAAAACCGGCGAACAAAGACGCGTGTCCCCGTTGACTTCCCATGGCCGATATGATCTAGCCCACACACAGAGTAATCGTGCGATATCAGATGCTCTGCGACATTCGTGTACCGGCTTGAGTGTTCAGCCAACCCATGGGAGAGGATGACGACCGCTTTAGGGTTCCCGTCCGGAAGCCAGGTTTGATGATAAATACGAGTGCCATCGGCACTCTGGAATGAACCTTCTTGATGTCTCACGCATCCTCCAATGCTCTCGACGATGTGGTATCACACCAGCCTTGCGCGCGCGCCACCGCTCGCCTCCAATTATCAAGCAAGCTATCCCGAAGGGCAGCTGACATCGATGGCTCAAATCGCCGCCCCTCCTGCCATAGCTCACTGACGGCCTCGACACTGGCCCACAATCCTACGGCGATTCCGGCAGCAAACGCCGCTCCCTGCGATGTCGTCTCCATCTGGCGGGGACGCACGACGGGGACTTCCAAGATATCGCTTTGAAATTGACAAAGGAAATCATTCTGCGCAGCACCGCCGCCGACACGTAATTCGCAAAGCGGAATGCCCGTGTCGCATTCCATGGCGCGCACCACATCCAGCGTTTGGTAGGCAATCGCTTCGAGGGCAGCGCGAACCAGATGTTCACGTCGCGTCCCTCGGGTGATGCCGATAATGAGGCCGCGAGCATCAGGGTCCCAATAGGGCGAACCCAATCCAGTCAATGCGGGGACAAATACCACGCCGTCAGTCGAGGCCACGGTATGAGACATCGCTTGAGAATCTGCGGAATGATCGAGCAGGCCCATCGCATCTCTCAGCCATTGGATGGCAGCGCCGGCCACGAACACCGATCCCTCCAAAGCATAGATTGGAGATTCGTTCAGAGCAGTTCGCGCAATCGTTGCCAGCAATCCCGATTGGCTGGTGGCACGGTGTTCGCCCGTGTTCATCAGCAGAAACGCGCCTGTCCCCCAAGTCACTTGCGCTTGTCCTTGAGAGACAACACCCTGCCCCAGCAACGAGGCCTGCTGATCCCCCAGAACCCCAGCAATGGGGATACCGCCCGCTGCCAACTCAGGTCGAATGTGTCCGAAGATGGACAAACTGGGACAGACGCGTGGAAGCGAAGATCTCGGCACACCAAAGAGCGTGAGCAATTCATCGTCCCAATCTTGCGATTGGATATCCAAAAGCTGGGTGCGGGACGCGTTGGTGTGATCCGTCAAATGCTGTCCCGTAAGCTGCCAGAGAAGCCACGAATCGACCGTGCCAAATAAGGCATCTCCAGTCTTCGCCTTCATTTTCAACCCGGGAACATGCCCCAAGAGCCATTCGATCTTTGTGGCTGAGAAGTAGGGATCGAGGGACAACCCCGTCTTATCACAGATTCGATCTGCCCAACCTAGGCTTTGAAGTTCGCGGCAGCGAGCCGCCGTTCGCCGATCCTGCCAGACGATGGCTGGATACAGGGGCCTGCCTGTTTTTCGATCCCATGCCACGATCGTCTCTCGCTGGTTGGTCAACCCAATTCCCTCAAGCAGCCCCATTGCGTCCTCATGCTGGCCGAGCACTTCGTTGATGACTGTCAGCGTGGCGGCAAGGAGAATCTCAGGGTCTTGCTCGACCCAACCTGGGTGCGGTGTGGCCAACGTCAATTCGCGATACGCTGATGCCATCGGCGTTGCTGCTTCATCGAAGAGCACAAAACGAACCCCGGTCGTCCCGATGTCAATGGCTCCAACTCTCACTTTCCCCGTCAAGTACTCCACTCTCGACCTCCTGCTGGATGCCTGCTCGATGCGATCGTTCTCTAGTCTAGCATGCCCTCTGGAATTTGGCCCCCACAAGAAACACCCGATCCGCTTCGTGTTTTATACGCCATTTCAGGTTTTTATACTACTTTTACAGAGGCCGCCAAAATGTCCATTGTGATCCCCGTCACAGACTATCGTCCCCTGTAAAGAGACAATGGGGGGTGGAATTCCGAGAGAGAAAAGGCGAGGAGCTGTGATCGTGAAAGTATTCAATGGTTGTCGTGTGCGCTGGGTTGCTGCCATCGCGCTGTGGATCATCGTCGCATGTGGTTTGACCCTGTTTGCGCAAACCAATGCGGAAAACCCGGGCCTACACGTAACGCGGTCCCTGTCTGCCGTGCACGCGCTACCCGAATCAACATTCCAAGTCACGCTCGAGTTGAAGGCAGATACTGACTTGAATGGCGTTGGCCTCCGAGAGACATTGCCTTTCGGCTGGATCATTCACCCAGTCGAGAATGCTGGCGCGGCGTTTAAGCGTTCAGAGGCTGAATGGGTGTTCAACGAAACCATCGAAGCCGGGACAAGACGGTTCGTAACCTATGAGCTGACCGTGCCTGCCGCGAGGCAGCTTTTGTCCGATCCGCTACCGCAGTGCTTCACAATCAGCGGGACCTATCAAACCACAGTTCCCAGCTACGAAACGGCCATTGAGGGTGAATCCACGATTGAAGTCGTTTCCGAACTCCCTATCGGCACAGCCATTGCCCATCTCATTCCACAGCAAGTGATCGGTGTCGACACTATCGATTTGCGGCTTTCCCGATGGATTTCCGAAGCACAACTTGAGCGCGCCCTTGAGTTTTGGCAACACGATCTGCCCGTGCCAGGAACAGGTGGACAGCGAATCGATTTGGCGATGATGAATCACCTCGCAGCGCAGTTTGAGACATGCACCCGCGCCGACGACGCGCTCCCATTGAGCATCAATCCCGAATTGCAGGCCGTGCGAACCCTCGATACGTTCTTGCCTTGTGATACCGTGCTGCTGCCTGAGGGCTGCCTTGATCCAGGTCAGGCCGCTCGATTGGTCACAGTGACCCTACAGATCACACCTTCGTATGACGCGTACGGTGTGGGATTGAAGGAGTGGTTCCCTTCTGCGTGGAAAGTGACGCTGGTGGATCAAGATGGCTTCTGGTATCGCCCAAGTGCTAGAGAATGGGTTTATCCTACGCGTGTACGTGCTGGCGAAACGCTTGAACTGACCTATCAGATTGAGGTCGTCCCAACGGCGTTCGATAGCGTCGTAGCCGACGCTGGCTGCTGTGGACAGGGAATGACCATCGTCGGCGAAGCCTCTGCCGCCCTGGAGTGTAGTGCAGCTCCGGTTCTCGGCGAAGATACGGTGACTGTCAACAGCTGCATTCCCGTACTGTTAGCTATTTCGCGGTGGGATGTCAGGAATGATCGACTGGACGTCAAATTGTCGGATACGATTTCCTTTTCGCAAGTACAGAAGGCCGTTCAGTTCTGGGAGCAGAACCTGCCCGTTCCACATACGTGCGGATACACGGTCGGCTACCACACGTTAAAGAGCATTGTCGCCTACTGGCTGTCCGCAACGCCCGTCACCCTGCCTCTGTCTCAGGATGTCGCGCTCCCCGCCTGTGGAAATTCCGCAGAGGACTGCGCATCGGCAACATGTATCGAAGGATGGATCTGCCAGCTTGCTGACATGCAGAATCCAGAGGATTTCGTTGGGCTGCCCAAGCCTCCAACCGTGATTGTGGATGGCGGACCGGACCGCGTACTCACGTGCGCCCAACCTTCGGTCACGCTAGATGCTGTCACGACAGGCGGCATCGAGCCCTTCAAATACGAATGGCGCGATTCAAGCGGGAACACCCTGAGCACGGCGCGAACCTTGTCAGTAGACATACCTGGCACCTACACACTGATTGCCATCTCATGTGGAGGATGCCTTGCCATCGATACCATCGACATTACGGAGGACTTCGCGCAACCTCGCGTGGATGCCGCTGTCAGCGGCATTCTTACAGGGTTTGTCACTGTCGTTGACATTTCAGCGACTGTCTCGGGAGGTACCGCGCCATTCACCATCGTGTGGACGGATCCGTTGGGCGAGCCCATCGGCAATGCGCTAGCGCTCAGCGTGTCTCAACCGGGCATGTACTCGGTCACAGTCACGGGAGCCAATGGTTGTCGCGACACTGCAAGTGTACTCGTACTTCAAGACATCGAGCCGCCCTCTGTTCAGATCGATATCGCTCCCGCTCCAATCGTCCATACTGAACCCTCGGATGCCGTGCTCACGTGCGCCCTCCCGAACGTTGTATTGGAAGGGCAAGTATCCGGCGGACGCGAACCCTACGTCCTTCAATGGACAAATGGACAGGGAGCCGTCCTCGGAAATGCGTCAACACTCGATGTGAGTATCCCCGAAACCTACAAGCTCACGGTCACTGGAGCCAACGGCATCAGCGCAAGCACGAACGTCACAGTAGGACAGGATATCGCCCCCCCCTCTGTCACCGTTGTGGCAAGCGGTGAGTTGACGTGCGCAGTGACTGAAGTCTCGCTGACCACGTCGGTCACAGACGGACGCCCCCCGTTCACTTATCAATGGACGAACGCAATGGGAGAGACCGTTGGATTAGATTCCGTGTGCGTCGTGACAAACCCCGGCACCTATACCGTCGTCGTCATGGGGACCAATGGATGTTCTGACCGTGCAAGCCTTATCGTTGGGCAAAACATCGAGCCCCCCATCGTCGTACCGTCCGTCGCCGGCGTGCTCACGTGCTCAGTAAGCGAGGTTACTGCTTCTGTGTCCGTATCCGGCGGGCGGCCCCCCTACACGATCACCTGGAAAGACAGCGTCGGTCAATCGATTGGAGAGACCGTCGACATCTCTGTGTCCGTTCCAGGAGCCTATACGGCCCTTGTTGTGGGAGCCAACGGATGCAGGACTGAGACAACACTCATCGTGGAAGAAGATATCGAACCCCCTGTGGTCACGGCATCCGTTGACGGCATACTCACCTGCGCGCTGACCTCCGTCAATCTGCACGCGAACGTCGTGGGCGGACGCGCTCCACTGACATTTAGGTGGATGAATGAAGCCGGTCAGACTGTGGGCACGTCTGTCGGTCTGTCGGTCACGACGCCAGGTATCTACACCATCCAAGTGACTGGCGCCAATGGATGCCTTTCGAGCGATCGTATTATCGTCGCGCAAGACACAGAAGCGCCTGCTGTCGCGGTTGCTGCCAGCGAATCTCTGACCTGCTCTGTTACTGAGGTTCAGCTGACGGCCACAGTGTCTGGCGGGCGGGCACCCTACCTGTATGAGTGGAAGAGCCCGGGAGGCATCGTCGTTGGCCAATCACCCATCTTGACTGTGTCTACGCCAGGCACCTACACGGTGGCAGTTACAGGGACTAACGGCTGCAAGTCCATGGCGAGTATTGCCGTTCTCCAGGATATCGAGCCTCCGGCAATTGCCATTCCCACGCCTGATCAGCTCACCTGTGCCCTCACCAACGTGGTGCTTACGGCTGACGTATCAGGCGGGCAAGCTCCCTATACCTTCGTTTGGATGGACGCGTCAAACTACGTCATCGGACAGTCAGAGACAGTCACCGTGTCATCTCCCGGCCCATATACCGTCCAAGTCACGGGTGCCAATGGATGTCAATCCATCGCGAGGACAACGGTGTGCCAGGACCTTGAGCCGCCTGTGGTGGCCATTCCCGTGCCTGAGGTGCTCACGTGCGCAGTCACAGAAGTTACTCTCTCGGCAACTACCGCCGGTGGGCGCATGCCCTACACGTACTCGTGGGTCAATGGAACAGGACAAGTCATCGGATCTGAGGTCCAGCTGGCGGTGGCAAACGCAGGGATCTATTCCGTCACTGTGACTGGGGCCAATGGTTGCGCGGCTTCAGCGAGCATCACAGTACAACAGGATATTGCGCCCCCCGTTGTCACGATCCCTGCGCCTGGAGTACTCACCTGTTCCGTCCCCTGCGTCACGCTGACATCCTGTGTCTCTGATGGGCGTGCTCCCTATACCTATGCTTGGTCCGATAGTGCGGGCCAAATCATCGGATCAAACTCCGCGCTTGGAGTGACGGAGCCTGGGACCTACACCCTTTCGGTCACTGGAGCGAATGGCTGTGCGAGCAGCGTGCAGGTGGTCGTCCAACAGGACACGACGCCTCCGTGCGTGCTGTTGTGCGAGACACGAACACTGACTTGTGACCAGCCAACTGTATTTGTTGACGCAGAGGTCTGTGACGGTCGCGCTCCGTTCACCTATGTATGGACGGACGATTGCGGAGCCATCATCGCCACGACTGAGGATGTGACGCTCGGATTCGCGGGTATCTATACGCTGACTGTAACGGGAGCCAACGGATGTTCGACAAGCCGTAGCGTACGAATCATCAATGGGATCAATCCTCCCATCGTCGATGCAGGCCCTGACCAGATGCTGGCATGTGCTGGAGACGAAGTGGTGCTGGATGCCACAGTCTCAGGCGGCAGCTTCCCGTACACCTATGTCTGGGTCGATTCCTGCGGTGACATCGTCGGCACATGTGAGGATTTGGTTGTCTCCATTGCCGGAACGTACATCCTGACCGTGCAATCAGCAGATGGATGCGTGGCCATGGACAGCGTAATCGTGGGATTGCCCTAACCCTGGCATTGAACCAACAGCCTGCCCTGCCATTCCGCGGGCAGGTTGTTTTCGTTATTCACGGAATGGCTGTCACATTGCCTGTGCGCTAGAATTGCTGTGGGTAAATGGCACGCCTTGCTTGTGTCCTTTCTGCAAGCCGGGTATGTTGACGTTACAATAGGAAACGAAGCGATCTCAGTGTTGTTGGCTGAAGCGGGCAAAGGATGGAACATGCACGACGTAAGAGCGTTCAACTTGAAATGCGAAACCTGCGGCAAGGATATTGAGGAGTTGCCATTCCTTCCTCTCACTTCAAGCCGACCTGTTTACTGTCGGGACTGCAATGTCAAACGACCTGCGGGCAAGAAGAAGGGCTCAGATGGCCCCAAGCGCCCCAAGCGCAGACGCCGATAAGGTCTCTTTCGTGGCCGCATGCCCGGTCTCGAACCCCTTGATCTATTGGCACTTTTCCGCTCCCTTTTGACCAGCTCGACAACAAGCCTGAGGCACATCTCTTGAACGAACCTTCCCGTTTTCATGCAGCTGAAAAAGAAAATCGCGCGCTGTGGGATGAGATTGCGCCCATTCATCTGAAGGCCTATCACGAAGTCGATCTCTTGCGTGAAGGCAAAGAGATCCTCGACAAGATCGAGCTACATGAACTCGGCCCTGTGGATGGGAAATCATTGCTTCATCTGCAATGCCATATTGGAACTGACTCGTTGGCATGGGCCCGCCATGGCGCACGCGTGACGGGCGTCGATTTTTCCGAAGTGTCCATCGCGTGTGCCAATCAGCTATCTGAGGAGCTCAAGACTCCGGCATCCTTCATACACTCGAATATCTATGATCTTCGCGCCGTCCACGAAGGGACTTATGACGTCGTGTACACATCCAAGGGCGTGCTTTGCTGGCTGAAGGATCTTAAAGAATGGGGACGCATCATCGCCCATTTTCTTAAACCCGGGGGCATTTTCTATCTGATGGAGGGACATCCCATCGCCGCGGCCATGGAGGAGGTCAAACCGGGAGAGCTGTCCCTTACCTATCCCTACTTCCATAAAACCGATCCCACGACATGGGCTGGTGATGCGGACTATGCGGACCCAAACTACGTGCCAAAGCATGCATCGCAGGAATGGGACTGGGCAGTCAGTGACATCGTCAACGCCATCATCGATGCTGGCCTACGCCTAGAATTCGTCCACGAGTACGAGAAGCTCTTCTTCAAGCTATTCCCGAGCATGGCCACTAAAGACGATCACTGGTTCACGCTCCCCGACAACTATGCAGGCAAGTTTCCACTACTGCTCACCTTGCGAGCGAGGAAGCCCCTCTAGATTCGACTCAACGACCACAAGATCATCTCCGCTGTCCAGAAATCGAACTGCCTCATGGTCCATCGCGCCGAAAGTGACGCCGCGGTTTCACAAGGGCATCCGCACTTTGCCACAACCTCCACACAATCGACTGCTACGCTCTGCGCCATTGGCATCGGGCTACATGTTGAAGAAACTGATGACAGCACAGAGGGAGTGGTTACCGTGAGAATTCGTTTGGGCGCAGGGATTGTCGTTGGCATGCTGAGCTTGTTGGCGCTCTCTGCCAGCGCATGCACGTTTCTATTTAGCTACGCATCCATTGAAGCACCGATTGGAACTGTCGGCGAGGTTGGCATCCGTATCCAGAAGACACACGCCAATTGCACTCTCTCATCCATGGATGACTACAACATTGAAGTCATTGGCATTCAGCTTCTTGGTGAGACGTCTTGGGAGAATTTGGGCGGAGGCTTGTATGAGAAGTGGGTTCAGATTTCGCTTGCCGTCGTGGGTGACGGCAGTCTAAAGATCTCCAAGACCTGTACGAAGGAAGGCTATGAAGAGAAGGTGCTGCCAATCACCTCGCTTGTTCCGGAGTCAAGCGATGCGCTTTGGTCGCAGGCTTGGAACGGAGTCTATCCTTTCGATGAGCCCGGCGATGTGCGTGAAGCATACGGGGCACCCATCGTTCACGATGGCACGCTGGCTGTCGGGGCCCTTTCAATCCTCCTTCCAACAAATATGCAACTACCCGACCCGTTGCCAGAGTCCGTGCGTCTATATGCTTTGTACGATAGCGGAAGTGTTTTCCCGCTGCTGCTTGTGGGCGATGATGTTTTCTACCGATTTGATCACTTGATCAACTAGCCGACAATGATGAGAAACCTTTCCCTACTGCTCTTCACGCTTGTGGTTGTGTTGGTCCCAGCGGCGGCTGCCCTCGGCCAAGGGTTTGGCACGCCCAGCTCATCATTTGGCGAATCTCAAGGAGAACATGTATTTGTAGCCCCCGAAACGTCAACTGCAGGTTCTGATTCGAGTTACTTCCAGCACGACCAATTGCTCAAGCTTGTGCTTGTGCTTGGTTTCACGATGGCTAGCTTGGGAATCTTATGGACGCGACGCTTTGCCTTAAGGCGTTGGCTCCTAATTGCCTCAGTTGTTGTCCTCGGATTCGTCGTCGGAGGCATGCTGTGTCCGATAGCCGCCGTTCAAAACATCATCCTCAAGGCATCGACCGGCTATCTGCTGCTTTTTCTTGTTCCAACCGTTGCCGCGCTGTTCGTTGGACGACTCTTCTGTGGCTACGTCTGTCCCTTTGGCGCGCTGCAAGAATGGCTTCACATCAAGCGTATGCGGTGGACGATTCCCGCTCGCTGGATGCGCTTCTTTCGTTGGATTCCCTATGGACTGCTCGTCTACCTCGTCGCACGCGTACTGGCAACGGGCATTCTCACGTGGGGGGAAGCCACGCCATTCAAAGCCTTCTTCACGTTCGGTGGCACACCCGGGACTCTCGCCCTCAGTGGCTGCTTCGCCCTGCTTTCGATCATCATCTTCCGCCCCTTCTGCCGCTTGTTCTGTCCATTGGGTGCATGGCTGGCCTTTGTCTCTCGCATCAGTCCATTTCGGATTCGCGAGTCAAGCGCCTGTGTTTCATGCAGCTGTTGCGACGGGGTTTGTCCATCTGGGGCCATCGTCAAGGGCAAGACTCGATCTGAAGATTGTTTGTTGTGTGGCGAGTGCATCCGCGTCTGTCCGACAGATGCACTCAGCATTTGCAGTCGAGGGAGGGCCCCTATCTAGAAGCCTTCAGAGAACCGCTCATCCTCCACAGCCATCACTCCTGCTCAATTGCCGCAGCCCGTGACGGCCCAGCTCCTCAAGGAGGGAGGTCATTCGCCTCAAGGAGCACAAGGGCAGGCCGCTTTACGGGATGACAATCTCAGCAAGGGTCACGCCAGATCCGTTTGCTGACGTAAGCGTAATCGCGACCACGTACTTGCCTGCAGACCATCGCTGCGAAGAGAGTTCTGGGGTCAGGCTAATCCTATAGACGCCGCTCGCCGGTTCCGTCAGGGTGACTTTCTTCAGTGGAGTGGCATTCTCAGGAGCTGCAACAACAGTCACACCAAAGCTCCCGATGGCAAGGCCTCGGATTGAACCTGCGGCATTGTAGGCGCTAACCAATAGGTAGGCTTCGTTCCCGTTTCCCGCGGCTGCGGTTCCCGAATGGCTCGTTGCTCGAAGGGTCAACCCTTCGGTCGTGGGGGCCAATGCTCCAACTGTAATCAACGTCGCCGCAATGATCGCCGCGACTGCGAGGGTGGACCACGCTGCTCGACTCAATAGCTTTCGTCTGGTCATCTTCGGTTCTCCTTTTTGCATTTATGCCGTTGTTGAAGGCTGCAAGAGCTGTCTGTGATTCCTTCAACCCGCCGCGTAATCTCCGTTCGCGCTACGCCGAGAGATCGGCGTAGCGCGACGGATCTCTCTACAGCAAATCCATCGAAGCGGAGATTGAACATCCGACTGACCATCCCGGATCTCCGGTGCTTCTCGTGTATGAAAGGCCTACCAACACATCGATGGAGGCAACCTTAAACACGACGTTGCAGGAAATGCCGTGTGAAGTGGTCGGCGCCAGGTTCACAGTCTGCACGCGCTGGAATGTGTACCCAGCATCAAGAGAGCTTGATTTCGTGATCAGGATCTCATACGAGAAGGTTCCGGTGAGCGTGTTCTCATTAGCGATGTCAAACGGGCCAGAAAAACCTAAATGCCCCTGCATTTGTCCATTCTGATCCGGTGCGTAGGCAGCGTCAGCGGACAAAGCAACGAGGAAGCCTTGTGGGCCGCCAAAGGGATCCAGAAGCTCATACCCCAATCCCGCTTGCGCAGAGAATCCGCAGAACCGTTGTGGATCTGAACCCATCACGACATCTTCGATCATCAGCAGGGACCGAGCGTCCAATTGCCCGTCAATGACCGTCTCGACGAGCGATTCAATCATCACCACGATGTTCTCGACAGGATTGACTACGGACAGACTCCCTATCGTTTGTCCGATCTTCATGACGACGTCATCGGATAGCGGTTTGCTGATTGCGTTGCTCGCGCGAAGGTTCTGATGGATCACCATCGCCTTGGCAAGCGGCGTGACGTCCTTGAATCTGCCGAAGCCAAACCCCGATTGGATGTCCAACCCTAATTGAGTCTGTCCGGTCGTGGTGATGCCATGTATCCCGCCAAAACCAAACAATGGGAGTTCCTTCGATACGTAATAACGGAACGACGCTTCTCCTTCGCCCATCCATCGTGACGGGAGAAAATTTGTCAGCCCGACATTGCCATTCAGTCTCACAACAGAGCCATAGATTGCTGTGTCACGAAGCCGACTGAAGCTGAAATCAACTCGTCCTGTGCTCACATCAATGGCCGGAGTATTGGCATCATCATAGTACTGGTACGAAAACGACGTTCTTGCGTCCATGAGCAGTGTTTCAGGGGACTGGTAGCTGCAAAGCGATAGACCCCATGTAGCCGGAGCCAACAGCCCCAGCGACACCACGAAACACATCCACATTCGATTGGCTTTCACAATCCACCTCCATCTTGCTGCCGGCAATCCAACCTCCCGGGAGCGCACACCGGCCTGCAGCGGCGAACCGTTGTTCGCATTGAGAACCAGCGGGAGTGGGCGGGGATGCCCGCTCCCGCTGACGTGGGGCTATCGGCCCTTCTTGGGGGCCGCTTTTGGGGTCACCTTTGCTGTCTTGTTCGTCGCTTTGGGCATTCTCGCCACCTCTCTTCCCTGATTAAGGATGAAGATCTCTTTTCGCCAGGTGTTAGCACTGGCAGGGTTCTCACGGCCTCGCCCAAGATGTTCTTTCGCTGGCATACAAACCTCTCTCTTGTGCCCCTGGGCGCTGCCTTATTTGTTGCGTTTTTGCGCAATTTGCTATTTGCGCATTTGACTAGTTGCGCATATGGCATTATAGTGATGCCCAATCCCCTGTCAAGAGGGGCAAAAAGGAGTCGCGGCTTATGCCAAAAACCCATTCGGGATTCTTTAAGCTTCTTTCAGCACGCAGTCGGGTTGAGATACTCATGCTACTTAGGCAACACACTAATCTGACTGTGGATGATTTGGCAACGCGCCTCGGCCTCTCCGTCCCAACGGTGTCACGTCATCTGCAGCTTTTGCGAATGCAAGAGCTGGTCACATTCAGACAGGATGCCCAAACCCGATTCTACAAAGTCAATGAAGAAGAGATTGGAAGTCGAATGGCTGCATTTATGAAGGATCTGGATCTATCGCTTCCTGTTGGGTGACAATTGCCAGACACAACAGAGCAAGAAGGGCCATACATCGGAGTGGGGGATGGCTTGCGTATTTGTCCTCCCACCGCCTGGGTGAGAAAGCAGATCCAGATTGACGCGGATCTGAGTGGTTGCCCACAAATTATACGCGGTCTCCATCATTCTGACACAAGAGCGCATCCGTCCTAAACTGGTGCCATCATCGTCTACCAAGCAGTCAGGAGGCGTCATGAATCAGCAGGTGGAAGGTTCCATTCTCTCACGCCAGCAACAGATGATGGTTCTTGAGTCCCTCGGTCGGCTGATCATGCACAAGTACGTGGTTGCGAATGTGGCGACTCAGGCAGCGGATGAGATTCTCTCTCACATGACACGGGGCGACTACGATCTGCCGCCCGCAGAGTTTGCTGACGCCGTCACGCGCGATCTTCAAGACATCACAGCCGATCATCACCTGCGCGTGGTCTATGATCCTGATCGCATTGACAGGATGAGGAATCCAGGAACACAGGATAACCAAGCCCTCCCAAAGGAACTGGCGCGGTTGAACAATCACGGGTTTGAGCAAATCAAACGTCTCAAGGGAAATATCGGTTACGTAGACATCCGCCATTTCTTTCCTCCGGAGATCTCCGGCCACAGCGCTGCTGCTGCCATGAGACTGATCGCAGATTCCGATGCAGTTATCATCGATCTTCGAAACAACACCGGCGGAAACCCAGGGATGGTTCAGTTTCTTTGCAGCTACTTCATCGGAGGAAGCAAGCCCGTTCACCTGAACAGCATCACCTCTCGCCCGCAGGGCACAACAACGGAGTATTGGACAATTCCAGAAGTTCCAGGAAAACGAATGCCCGATTTGGATCTGACGATTCTCACCAGCAGCCACACCTTCTCCGGGGGCGAGGAATTCGCCTATGACTTGAAACATCTGAACCGAGCGAAGCTTATCGGAGAAACGACAGCCGGAGGTGCCAACCCTGCAGGCATCGACATCATTGACGAGAACTTCTACGTAACCATTCCCCACGCCACGCCGATCAATCCAGTGACCGGCACCAATTGGGAAGGCGGTGGTGTGAAGCCCCATGTAGAGGTTCATGCTACAAAGGCATTGAGGATCGCCCACACGCAAGCTCTGAGTCGGCTCATTGATGCGGCATCTGACGAAGTAGCCAAGAAAAAACTTCAGTGGCTGCTTGAAGAAGTCGTGAGCTGTTATTGTCCACTCACCTTGACAGCATCTATGCTTGAACGGCATGTTGGACGATATGGCGACAGCGGAGTTTCCCTCGAAGATGACACTCTCATCTACCACCGTCGCTTCTTCCGTTATCGGCTGATTCCTCTCACTGAAACCACCTTCTGGCTCGACGGCCCAGTAGCAGGATTTGAGTCGCGCCTAGATTTCGTCAGCGATGAATCCGGAGCAGTCAGCCAGATCGTCGGCCGCTTCCCCGACGGGCGGAGTGTCATGAAAAAACGGCTGTCTGCTGGACAATGAGGCACCCCTTGCTATACAGCTTCCGAACCGGAGTTCGAGAATTGCACACTGAGGAACCCTGAGTAAGCATCTTTCGAACTGGTACCCCCAAGAGGATTCGAACTCTGAGTTGTAGTCTTACTCGTGCAGCTGTCCCAGAGGCTCTGCGGCACATCTAGAACATTGGCAATCGACCGGTCTCTTGGTTGAGAATCATCAAGCGCGCCTGGAGAATCGAGCCAGGAGGGATGCCATGACACAGATCGCCATCACACGGGCAGTCAGTGCGAGCCTCGGTCAGTGCGAGTTGACGCATCAGGATCGGATGTCCATCGATCTGGATCTCGCTCGCAAACAACACGCTGAGTATGAAGCCTGTCTTGAGCGTCTAGAGTGCAAACTGCTCCGAC
>JAHITR010000138.1 GCA_018817505.1 Candidatus Bipolaricaulota bacterium
AAGGCGCCGCGTCCCCAAACCAAAGCGATCCTCGTCGACGACTAGCATCTGATTTCGAAGCAACCATTGGTGTGGGGAACCCGGACCGTGCTGTCGTCAAACGCGCAAGGGCAGCAGACACCGAGATTCTCCACCAGGGATTGGCTGGCAAAGTCTCAAGCCTGAGACTACTGCATTCCCGGACTCTCCAATCGGCATGGGCTTCGACCTGGTCTCTCTGCGACTCCGCGCCCCTATGGGAGAAGGATCTGCCTTGCAGCGGGGCGTTGGCTTTCCAGACGCAACTGTCATCGAGACAGCGTGTTCCCCATGGATGCCCAGCAATTGCGAGAAGACGGTTGAGACCTGAACATTTGCTTTCATAGATTGATTGCCGAGGCCACCGCCGCCATGATGTAGGTTCAGCGTTTCGGACGAACGGACTGAGGTGTATCGAAAGGAGTCGAGATGACGACGTCGATTCAAACGTTCGATTTCAAAATGGTCAACGCCTATCTCGTCGGAACAGGCAGCGGCTTCATGCTGATCGACACGGGGATCTCCGCCAACAGAAAGCAATTGGATGGAATGCTTCGTCACGCGGGATGCCAGCCAGGCGATCTGAAGCTCATCGTGATCACACACGGAGATGCCGATCACTGCGGCAATGCAGCCTACTTGCGCAAAACCTACGGCGCGAAGATCGCGACGCACAACAGGGAAGCCCCTTCAGTTGAGCAAGGCGACATGTTCCTCAGTCGAGGCGCGATATCGCCATCACGAAGAATGCTCAAGCCACTGATGTCGTTGTTCCGATTGAAGAAGGCGGATCGATTCGTTCCTGATTTGTTTCTTGACGATGGGGATTGCCTGGAATCGTTTGGGCTCGATGCCACTATTTTGCATCTCCCGGGACACACTACGGGATCCGTTGCCGTCCTGACTGCAGATGGTGCACTATTCAGCGGTGACTTCCTCCAGAATCGTACGCGTCCGTCCGTTGCGACGTTTGTCGATGACGCCACCGCTCTACAAGTCGGGCTCGACAGGCTGAAGACGCTGAACATCAGGACGGTTTATCCAGGGCACGGGAAGTCATTTGCAATGAGCGACATTCAGTAGCCCGGTTAGTTGCCTCGCGATAGTGCGGAGGCTGCATGCGTTACCATGGGCTATGAGGCGGAATGGGTACGACAAGCTTCTACAATCAACGAGATGGGGGAGGGCCATGCCACTGACACAGGATCACGTGATGGAATTGAGGCGGGAATTTCCCGCATTGGGGCAGACACTCGACGGACAATCCATCGCCTTCTTTGACGGGCCAGGCGGTACGCAGGTCCATCGCACTGTGATCGAGGCATTTGCTCGCTACTACACAGAGGCCAACAGCAACGCACACGGTGCCTTTGAGTTCTCTCGCCGCACGGATCGCACTGTGCTTGCTGCCAGGGCAGCTATGGCCGACTTCTTCAATGCCAAACGCCCGGATGAGATTGTCTTTGGTCAGAGCATGACGTCGCTCACGTTCAATCTAAGCCGTGCCATCGGCCACATCCTCTCGCCTGGGGATGAAATCATCGTCACCCGTCTTGATCACGATGCCAACGTGGCGCCATGGGTGGCGCTCGAAGAGCTGGGCATCGTGATTCGCACAATCGACTTCAATCCTCAGGATTGCACGCTCGATTTGGAGGCAATGCGTACAGCCATTGGCCCCAAGACGCGACTCGTTGCTGTCGGAGCCGCCTCCAATGCCGTCGGTACGGTCAACGATGTCGCGCAGATCGTGCCGTGGGCGCATGATGTGGGCGCTTGGGTCTTTGTCGATGCCGTTCAGTATGCGCCACATGCCGTCATGGATGTTCAAGATTGGAATATCGACTTTCTTGCCTGCTCGGCCTACAAATTCTTCGGCCCGCACCTCGGTGTGTTATGGGGCCGCTACGAGTTGCTCGACAAGCTGCCAGCATACAAGGTCATCCCAGCGATGGATGTGCCGCCAGATAAATTCCAGTCAGGCACACCCAACTTCGAAGCGATGGCTGGAGCGACGGCTGCCATTGACTACATCGCCTCTGTCGGACGCCGGTTTGGAGGGACTGCTCCCAATGTCTCTCGACGCGCGGCCCTGGTTGCGGGCATGACGGCCATTCAGGAGTACGAGACCGCGCTTGCTGGTCGGCTCATCGCGGGGTTGCAGCCGATTCCTGGTATTCGCGTCTACGGGATCACCGAGCCCGCTCGATTCGACGAGCGGTTGCCTGTCGTTTCATTCACTCTCAAAGGGCATGCGCCCGTTGACGTCGCCCGAACGCTTGGTGATGCTGGTCTGTTTGCCTATTGCGGTGATTTCTATGCTGTGGGTGCCATCGAGCGCCTTGACCTTGCAGCGACAGGGGGACTCATTCGCATTGGCATCAATCACTACAACACAGCAGACGAAGTCGATCGATTGCTGGGATTGATTCGCGAGATCGCCGGCTAGCACCTCGACAAGCGGATCGATCACGATGCCGCATGGCTGACAAGTGCGGAGAAAGGAAGGCTAGGGTGAACATTCTTGCATTGGTGGGAAGTCCGCGGAAAGGTGGCAACACAGACATCTTGGTCGATGCCATCTTGTCCGGTGCGCGGGAACATGGGCATGCGATCGAGAAGATTTACTTAAGGGATCTTGACATCGGATCCTGCATCGATTGCCGAATCTGCAAGCGCGAGCCATTCCGTTGTGTCTTGGCCGATAGCATGAGAGACCTCTATTCGCAACTGGATGCATCCGATGTCCTCGTATTTGGGACGCCCATCTACTGGTTTGGCCCTACGGGACCGATGAAGACGCTGCTTGATCGCCTCAGACCCTACGTGGCCAATCGGCAGTTGCGAGGGAAGAAGGCATTGTTGGCCATTCCCGCGGGCGATGGTCCGAAAGAAGCCGATCTGACAGTCGAAATGTTCCGTCGTTCGCTGGAATACCTTGAAGTGGAATTGGCCGACTACGTATTGGCCACGGCATACGACCGTGATGACATTCAACACGATGCGACAGCCATGGCCCAAGCGGCGAGGCTTGGGGCTGAGCTGTAGCCGACACAGCCTCGTAGCCGAGAACTGGCTAACGAGGTCTTCGCGAAGGTTTCGGAGCCGGAGAGCGAGTTGCGCCTCGACCCTGTTGGGAGGCGAGTCCCTGTGCTTCGAGTTGGCCAGCGACATCCTTCTCAATCTCTTCTTCCGTAGGCGTACGTCGCAGACGCTTCGTCAGTTGTATGATCGAGCGTTCGCGCAATCTGTTTTCTTCGCGTCCCATGATCTCTCCCTCAACGAGTTCCAATCTTCGTGTTGAGTATAGTTGGTTTGGGGCAGCGAAGCTCTCTCTCTTGCAGCTTTCGAGGCTTGCCTGACACCCCTCCGAGCCGAGCATGCGTCGCCTGGCCCTTGGGCGCTTGGCAGTGGATGCAGATCAGAACCCAAGATTTCGGTAATGGGCTTGGAGATGCTCGGTGATTCTTGCAGGATCGAGTCCCGTCTTCCCGATTATCTCCGACAGCGGGAAGGGCTCCCCAAACGCGATGCGAATGGGGTTGCGGTACTGTCTCTTGCCGAGCGCTCGTATGATGGGATTGCGCGACAGAACCCGGAATATCCCGGTAATGGGAGCCCAAATTCTGTAGGGAACCAGATACGCATCGAGATCTTGCTGGGGCATCTGCGCGAGTTGAATGACTAGATGGCCGATTCCGTGACGCCAGTTGTCTTCTGAATCGCGTGCATCTGGAGCGATGAGTAGGGCTCCGCGATGATGAACATGCCGAGCAGCCTGCATCAGGGACTCCAGATTCCGTTCTTTCGCGAGGCCCTTCTCGACAGGGGGTTCAAGCCGGGTTGTGATCCATCCGCTGATTCGGGGAAGTATTCCCGCCCTGCCAGCATCTCGAAACGTGGGTTTTGGCAACAGCACAGGAAACATGGACTGAGCGACATGCGGGCCGAGCTTGGCGATGTAGCTTGCGCTCAGCATCTTGATGTCCGACCGATCGAGCGAGGCGGCCACGAGAAACGGAGTCAAGATCGAGCCATGCTTCCCAAAGACAATGATCGGGCTCTCTCGAATCACAGCCTCTCCTTGAGAGGGGAACTCAGCTCGCCATTGCAGAGGCAGCGTGGCTAGCATCGCCTTGGATGCGTCTGCTACGCCGAGTTCCCCGATGTGGCGGTCGAGATTGCTCGCTATCTCCAGCAGATCGGAGGCCGGATACGCGAGGTTGACGATCCGAAAGAGCAGGCGATAGCGCCAATGGCTTTCCAAGGCTGCCTGATGCGATTGATGGAGGGATTCGAAGCCGCCCGAAGCGAACGAGCTTTTCAAATCGGCCAACAGTTGGCGAACTCGAGTCACGGGTTCCTCCTGGTTCGCACAAGGCCTATTGCCTACAGAAGCACGATTCTCGTGGCTTGCGCGTGGGTCCAGTTTAGGCGAATGGAGCGTTCATGAGAAACTCGCTGGAAGTGACTCCCCAATGCATTCACGAGCATGAATGACGCCTCCCGCTGCTTGCATGGAGTGGGTCGGATCTCAACGGACCGCAACTTACCAATTGATTCCATCGGCGTGCATGCCTATGCTGTGCCTATGAAGAAGCGAATTCTCGTTCTCGACAATGCCATGGATCGATCCGCCTTTCGCCCCGTTGACGCGTGGTCACGCCATTTTGGAAAAGTGCCATTTGATACGGTTCATCTTCCGTCAGGCGAGTCGATTCCCGCACTCGATCGATATTCGCACATTCTGTTAACTGATTCCGAGGCATCGTTCAGGAAATCTGAGCCGTGGTTTGCGGCGGAGGCTGACGTTGTGCGTCAAGCTGTGGAACTTGATCGGTCTGTTCTGGGGAGCAGTTTTGGCCATCAGATGTTGGCGTGGGCTCTCTCTGGGTCGACTTACGTGCGCCACTCGCGTATTCCAGAGCTGGGATGGGTGGCCATCGACATTGTGAGAACGGATCCTCTGTTTGCTGCTCTTCCCAACCCATGGCACGCGTTCACCTCTCACAAGGATGAAGTGGTCTTGCCTCCAGATCCGTGGCGCATCCTGGCATCCAATTCCGCTTGTGCAGTGCAGGTGATGCGCTATGGCAACTGCCCTGTGTGGGGGATTCAGTCAAATCCCGAGATCCCACCGGATGAGGCGAAATCCCAAATGGAATCCGGGCTCGAGCAGTACCCCAGGTACGCTCAACAGATTCGCCAGACGATCATCGATTCTCCAGTCCGCGACGACGGAGCAGCCCCTCACCTTGTTCAGGCCTTCTTGAAGAGCAATCACCTGTAAGCCCGCCGCAGTCCCCGTCTGCTGATGAAGGGCGGCAGTAGGCATCGCCGCTTCCTTTGAGTGGGAGAACATAGAGCACGCCAACGTTCGAAACGCGACACCGACATGATTGCGTCCTATTGCCAGTGAAGAATGCGAAGTGGACGGAAAGATGAGTCGGATTCATATCTTTGGAGCATCTGGTGAGGCGAAGCACGACTGATCATGTATCCCATACGCGTGGAATCAATGGTTGAGGATGGCTGGAAAGATATCCTTCGTGAAAGTCGCGGCGAAGGCTACAGCATCGTCGAACGCCTGCTAGACGACTTCCGTGCTGGCAGGAACCGATTCGATGCGCCGGGAGAGGCGCTGTACGCTCACTTCTTGGGGCAAGTCGCGATTGCTGTCTGTGGAATCAATCGAGAGACGGATCGGACGTACTCCAATGCGGGCCGCATTCGCAGGCTGTATGTCCTCCCTCAGTATCGCGGCAATGGGCTGGCTCACGACCTTGTAGATGTCATCACACGGCATGCGTCCATGACTTTCGATCATCTCACGGTCAATGTCGGCACGAGCGAGGCCCGCGGGTTTTACGAACACCTAGGATTTGTGCCCGTTCAACTTCCTGGGATTACCCACTGTCGGAAACTGCCTTAGGTCGTCCCATCAAGGCTCGCGAGTGACTTGTTGATTCGTTCACTCTGGAACATCTTGAATTGATTGGTTTGCCTGATTCCATAGCTCTTATTATGATGTTCTTGGCACGGAGGTCCCCATGGGAAAATTCATCACGCGTTGCCTTTCAGTCATTTTGTCTGTGCTGCTTGCGTCGTGCTCTGTGTTGGCCAGCCCGGCAAATAATGAAGGCGTTCGCTGGCGACTGGCTTACTATGAGGGTGGCTCGTGGGTGGACTACCAGGGTGAGTTTGTTGCACTCGTGGATTCCCTTGTAAGTCTGGGGTGGATTGAGCCATTTGAGTGGCCGGCCACTGGAAGTCAAGACGACATGTTGCTGCTTTGGGATTGGCTTGCCGGCCATGCTAAGAGTACCTACATCGAGTTTGTAAAGGATGCGTTTTGGTCCTCCGACTGGCAGAGCGAACTTCGACTACGGAATCGTGCTGACGTGATTGCCCGCTTGTCCAGTGTCGGAGATATCGATCTGATCCTCGCGATGGGGACATGGGCAGGCTTGGATCTGGCCAATGACCAGCATTCCACGCCGACCCTTGTGATGTCAACGAACAATCCCGTGCAGGCTGGGATTATCAAGAGCGTTCACGATTCGGGATTTGACCATGTCCACGCGAGAGCTGATCCCGATCGATTCATTCGGCAAATCACAGCGTTTCACAATCTTGTCGGATTCGAACGCTTAGGAATTATCTATGATGACACAGCTGAAGGACGTGTGTTTGCTGTGTTGGATGATGCACTGACTGTCGCCAATCGGCTGGGATTCGAGTTGGTCACGTGTATGGCGCCGGATTCCGACGTGAGCGAGGATCAAGCTGTGGAGCTTGCCTTCGCCTGTTTAGAAGAACTGGCCCCGCAGATTGATGGTTTTCTCATAACATCTCATATTGCCCTGACTGCAGAGCATCTTCCGGGTGTACTCGCCCCGCTATTTCAGTACAACGTGCCCACATGGGCATTGGAGGGACCTGATTTGGTGAAACGCGGCGCGCTCATGTCGATTCAAAGGGAGAGCTATCAAGCCATTGGCCAATTTCAGGCCAGAAATGTCGATCAGATTCTCAATGGTGTGCTGCCGCGGCAGCTGAATCAAATTCTTGAAGAGCCGAAGGCCTTGGCTGTGAATCTTGAGGTTGCCAGGCAAATTGGCTTCGATCTCCCGCCCGGACTCATCACCGTGGCAGATGTCGTGTTTGAAACCATCGAAGGCGAGTCTCTGTGAGAGCGACGCAGTCTTTTCGCTGCCTGCGTTGCGCGCTTATTCCAGTAGGAATTGCGCTTGCACTCGGGATGCTCTTTTGGGTTGCGGATGCGGTTTATGGATACCTATCCTTCTCTGAGCGAGTTCGCTTCTTGCTGTTCGAGCAACCTCTAACGCTATGGGATTCCATGTTCTATCGGATTCCGCCCCATGACCTCTATGTACGCATTGCGTTTCTCGTGATTAGTGTTTTTGCTGCTGTGATGGTGGCGTCGTTCGTTGTCCGGCGGCGGCAAGCAGAAGCCCGCTTAGAGAGAGTCAACACAATTATTGGGAACAGCCCTGTCATCGTGTTTGAATGGGCAGGGAATGAAGATGCTCGCCCCACGTTTGTGACCGACAATGTCTTGTCTCTGCTCGGATACTCGGCGGGCGAGCTGCTAGATCGCCGGGTTTCCATTCAGCAGATCATCCATCCCGCAGATCTTGACGAAATCCGAGCGGAAATACGTGGAGCGATCGAGGATGTAAACATGGTGAGTTATGCCCTGAGTCCACATCGGATCTTCACGAAAGATGGTGACATTCGTTGGGTTGATGTACGGGGAGTGACCCGCAGAAACTCGAACGGTGAGGTTATCCAGAGGGATGAGATTGTCATTGATGTCACAGAGCAAAGGCTTCTCGAGCAGCGACTGCAGGAACAGCAGAAACTTGAGTCTCTCGGCGTTCTATCCGCTGGCGTTGCGCACGAGATCAACAACCCCCTGACTGGGGTGATCAACTACGCGGAGTTGATTTCGACACTTGCGACGGATTCCAAGACGAAGGAGTATTCTGGCGAAATTATTAGCGAAGGGCAGCGTATTGCCAGAATCGTGTCCAGCCTCCTGACCTATGCTCGACGTGATGTTGATGATCGCGGATTTGCTCGAATGAGCGATCTAGTAGATGATGTGCTGAATCTTGTGGGATCGACACTTCGAAAAGAACAAATCTCTCTTGTAGTCGAGTTGCCGGATGATCTGCCCCAGATGGTGTGCAGTCATCAGGAGATCGAACAGATTCTTATCAACCTGCTGATGAACGGCCGAGACGCTCTCAATCAGCGGTTTAGCGGCTATGACGAGCAAAAACAACTCAAGATACTGGGCCAGAAGATTAGTAAGTTGGACAGCGCATTCGTACGATTCACCGTGGAAGATTCGGGCATCGGGATTTCGCCCGAAATCGCGACGCAAATCTTTGATCCCTTCTTCACAACCAAGTCGCGGGCAGAAGGAACGGGCCTCGGTTTGGCCATCAGTCGAAGCATTGCACAAGCTCACGGCGGAGAGCTGACCGTCGAGTATGGCGCTGAGCGGCCCACGAGGTTTCATCTCGACCTGCCTGCGGCCTAGCTCCAATTGTGCCGATTCATCCGCGACAACCCTAGATAGGGATGGAGGAGCTTTCCGTAAGACTCGCGACTGGGATGGCAAACCGCGACGTCATTCCGGGTTTCTCCGTGCGTATTCGACTGATTGAGCGAGTGGGTGGCTCGGGGGGATCGATGGCATAGGAGGTTGTTCTCATGCCTGGGCAGTTACCTGAGGCATTAGTGGGCCTTTGCCAAGCCTATGTGCAGGGCCTGGAATCTGCCCTGGGAACGAAGCTTCATGCCGTGTACGTCTATGGCGCATCCGTATTCCCTGAAACCGTAGCAACGGGAGACGTCGACGTTCATGTCATTCTTGGGTCACCGATCGATCACGAAGAAAAAGCGGCGATTCAAGTGTTGCATGAGCAAATGGCATTGCACCATCCGCCACTTGGAGCCGAGCTGGATGCCTACTTCCTGCTGCTCGAACAAGCCCGTCGCCCAACGCTGCCGACCCATCAATTGCAGACAGACATGGTGGATGAATCCTGGGCTCTGCATCGAGCACACATGTTGGCAGGGCGCTGCGTCGTATTGTATGGACCCGAGCCAAACAGGATCTTCCCTGTCCCTACGTGGTCAGAGCTTGAAGCGGCGTTGGCCGGTGAGCTGGCCTATGTCGAAGATCGCTTGCTGAAGTACCCTGACTATTGCATTCTCAACTTGTGTCGATTGATGTACAGCTATGGCACACGAGATGTGGTGACATCAAAGGCTGCGGCGGGTTGTTGGGCTTCCGAGCAGTTTCCTCAATGGCGGCCCCTCATTGAGCTTGCGAGCCAGTCCTATGCAGACACGGCAAGCGCCGAGGATGTGCAGATCATGCGGTCCGAAGTCAAGGGTATGGCTGTGTTTGCGCGCGAGCAGATTGCGGCGGCAAATGCCCGGAACCAAGCAGAAAGAGATTCGAGTGGAGGTTCGCGGCCATGATGAGCAGACGGCCCACAGAGAGATTCTCGGATCGGGTCAACAACTATGTGCGTTACAGGCCATCCTATCCCGAAGAGCTGATTACTACTTTGATGCGGCACTGTTCGCTCGATTCCGCATCGTTGATTGCCGATGTAGGATCGGGGACGGGTATTCTCACGAAGCAGTTGCTGGACAGGAACCTGCGCGTTCTCGCGATCGAACCCAATGCAGAGATGCGGCAGTGCGCAGAAGCGCTGCTGACCGAACATGAGCGATTCACGAGTGTCAGTGGAACTGCAGAAGAGACAGGTTTGGCTCCAGCCTCTGTGGATGCTGTCGTTGTAGCGCAGGCCTTCCATTGGTTTCGGCGCGAGCAGGCGTTGAAGGAGTTTCGGCGCATACTCAAACCTGAGGGGTGGCTGGCCTTGGTGTGGAACCAGCGAAAATCGACTCAGCTGTTCCAGCGAGATTACGAGTCCCTGCTGGGAATTCACGCCCCTGAGTACAGCCGCGTCAGTCACAGAAACCTCACTGATGAGGTCATTGCCAGCTGCTTTGATCCGAAGAGCTACAGGGCTTTCACTTTCGACCATGCTCAAGTGTTCGACTTGAGCGGATTTCTCGGGCGAATGAAGTCATCTTCGTACACGCCACACGAAGATTCTCCTGAGTACGAAAGAATGCGGATTGATGCCGAGGCCCTGTTCGCGTCTTACGAGCAACATGGCACGATTTCGTTCGAGTACGACACGCAGCTGTATCTAGGGAGGCTGCTGTAGCGGGCTGCGATCGAATGATCGTGTGCCGCCCCGCTCGGATGCTTATTGGCACGGAAATTGAGTCGTCAGAACAAGCCTATCTGGCCGCTGCCAAACAGATAGCGTGGCAAGGCAATGAGCCCTGAGAGGGAATCAGCAATGGGCTGAAGCTGCTTTTGGATGATGTGAGCATAGTCAATCGGTGCCTGAATGTAGTCTTCGGGCTGCGGTCCTTGCAAGGTGATAACGTAGCGGATGACGTCGCCAGGCGCTTTCTTCTCTGGAAGGAGCGCTGCTGCTTGTACATGGGGCGGTTGCGTCTTGGTGTATTCAGAGAGTGGTTTGCGCAACGATTTGAGATACACGAGCTCTGCGTCGAGTTCACCTCTTCGAAGTTGTTGGAGCGTGCGCACAACATACGCTTCGATCGCCTGCTCCGATGCATCGTGAAACGCCAGATCAAGCAGTTCGCGCTGGAACCGGCGAGCGAGCGGGGTCCAATCACGACGCACGGCTTCCATGCCGACAACGTCGACACGCTCACCCTGTCGATCCACGATTAGTCCGGCATAACCCTTGGCTCGACCGCGCTGTTCTCCTCGTACCGTGGGAAGGAAGAAACGCGTATAGACTTTCTCCATTTCCAGCTCAAGCCGCGATACGACGCCATACGTGACGGCGAGATAGTTGCGCAGCTGCTCGTTAATGCGTGCGGCGATGGCTTGTCCGCGCTGGGTCGCTTCCTCGGCAGACCGAGCGAATGACGCCCCGGCATCGATGAAGAGTGAGTCTGTGTCCCCGTAAATCACGGTCAACCCTTCGCCCTGAAGGGTATCTCGTGTCCATCGCAGCAATTGCTGGCCGAAAGATGTGATGGCGCCAGAGATGCTTTGGGATGCGAAACGGCAGCTTGAGGTCCCCAACACGCCATAAAACGAGTTCATGATGATCTTGTAGGCATAGGAGGCCACATCATCGCCACGGGTCTTGGCCGCAGCACGGCTTTCAAAGAATCGATCAAGAATCTTGGGCAGGATCCCGGATTCGCGAGTGAACGCAGCGCCATTGGGTGCCAGGATTGCGTCTTGTCCATCCGCGGGATCGCTGATCTGAGTGACAGGGTCGATATTGAATGTTCGGATGATGGACGGATAGAGGCTCTTGAAGTCGAGAACAAGTACATTGCGAGCCGTTCCAGCGCGGGGCGAAAGGATGAGGCCGCCAGGCGCCGGCGAGCCGCCACGACGATCCGTGTCGCGGGTTGGGGCGACCATACCTCGCGCATGCAACTCACTCAGGTAGAGAAAATCAAAGGCCTGCACGGATGTCCAGGCTCGCTGCAAGGGGATGCCGATCAGCAAGCTTCTGCGTACCGTGAGTTGGATGAGATTGTCGGTCTCAAGAATGTCGAGCACGGCTTGAACTCGTTCACTGACCGAGTTCGGAATCCGGCCGAGCAGCTCACGCGAGATCGATGCGAGTTCAACGTCTTCAAATCGCCGTTGCCCGGAGAGAACGATGCGGGCAGCATCGAGGATCTGTCGGCCTTCGACAATGGCCTGCGAGCCGTCGTGTCTCTGGCCTTTGGATGCATCGGGAGGGAGAACAACGTGAGACAGGCGATTCGATCGCCCCAAGTTGAACGGGATGCCACAAGCAGTCATCCGTTGTTTCAATGCAACGAGAACCAACGAACCAACATCCCAACCGACGATGATGTCTGGATCAAATCGGCAAAGTGCATCGCGAAATGCGACCAGTAGGTCACGTTCAGTTCTGCAAACGGCGTCAGCTGGCTCTCCGTCGCGCCCTGCTAATGTGTAGCGAATCCGCACGTCTTGAGCAGCTTGCGATCCGAATCCGGCCATTGCGATGTCTTGAATAGCACCCGTTTGTGGATGCTGATCGAGCGAAACACAAGCTGAGATGAGTTTTGGTTCTGCCTCGGACGCCTCAAGCGTTGGATCCGTATAGACGCGATCGACGAAGTCACCTCGCTGCCAGGGACCCTGGATGTTGATCGATCCGCGAATGTGCCGATCGATCAGATAAGCCCACGCAAACGGCACGTCGGCCTCATAGGTTCGAATTTCGACCTCCTCCAGCGCATGGCGGAGGGCACCAAGGCGGTTTGGCGCACGCACGACGATGGCCACAACCTCTTCTCCATCAAGGGTTCGTCTTGCAGATGGGGTGACTGTGCCGCCGTGTCGCACTGCGATATCAGCTGCACGGGTAGCGTCGCTGACTCGCAGGTAGAAGCTTGGAAGAGCGCGTGTGTCGATAGCGAGGAAGCTGTCTCCTGAATCGAGTCGACCGTAGAGGTGGATCTCTGGAATGTCACCGCGCAGTCGCCAAGTTGGGTGAACAACAAAGCCCACCTCACCTTGGGCACTTCGTGAATTGCTGTCAGTGAGCGAAGAACGATCGTTTGTGGCCATGAATCCCTTCTCACCAGATCCGTCGTGGCCCAGTGGGTCCCATGGATTGCCGGTCACGATGCGGTGGCTCGTTTGTCTGAATAGCCTATGGGATGGCTGGTGTCTAGACTTTTCGGTCCCTGTTCGGTGCGAGACCTTGAGCCTTGCGGTATCCCTCGATTTCTTTTTCGACTTCCTCTTCTTTGGGCTCTCGCCCCAAACGCTTCGTTAACAGCCTGACTGTGCGTTCGTGCATGCGTTTCTCTTCTCGTCCCATCCCAACTCCCCTTTCGCCATGCTGCTGATTTGATTGGGTCAAGTGTACTACCCATGAAGTCGCCCCGCTTGATTTCGCGACTTGCTCGGACATCGAAGCAAAGCAAGGCGTGGTTTCTTGTTCCTCGTGTTGGATGGGCAATGGTTGATGGATGGCGTCTACGCTGGATCCTCAGGTGATTTTGACGGCGTGATCAACGCGGACGAGCGGAATCCCGGCTCGCGGCTCCGGCAAAGAATGGTCGAGGGGCGACGCTGTTCGATGGGGCCAATGGCCAGGTGGTTGAGGTTCTCGTATGATTCCTTGCGATGCACGGTCTGCGAGCGCGCAGTTCATCGTGATTACAATAGACAGGAGGACGTCCAGTGCTCTCTCAATCTGCAAACCAGAGGACCTTCACGCTGCGGCTGTCGGATCACTACATGGAGTACTTCCGCTTGTATGCATTCGTCTACCGGCATTTGCTAGAACGCCTTGATCCAGTAAGGGTTGAAACCCTGTGGAAGCAAGCCGATGAAACGGTTGAAGACGATCTGTTTGCTGCCGTGATCGGCCATGGATGGAGAAGCGATGAAGCCGACGGGAACGACTTGTCGACACTTCGACAAACGCTCATCGGCAGGCTGTTTGTACCTTCAATCCAGGGTATCTCAGCGCAATGGGCAACGGATTTCCTAACAAGCGTGAGCCCCTTTCGACAGCTGGATGTCGCGTTTCCGCAACTGAATGTGCAACGGGAAGCGACCACCTACGAAGCGCTGCATCTGCTTGTTCATGGCTTGGCCACATTCGCTGAAACGATTATTGCACAGTGTGGCAAGGCGGCTGAATTCATGATCTATGACGCGCTAAAAGAGGAAATCGTCGATCGGATGAATCCGGAAATAACAGCACAGGATTGGCTTGGTGCCATCTTCAATCGCAGTCAGAAGGCCAACACGGCTACAGAAACAGGACCTACAGCACCCCTTGTCATGGGCAGCGCAGGGCATGTTGAGCAGGTGATTCGAGTGGCTCAAGACGAGGTCATCGTCCACATGACCCAATGTTCCTGGGCCGACTACTACCTCGAGCGCCATCCTTCTGTCGGGCCATTGCTCGGCTGTTGCGTCGATGATCCAACCTATCGACGGACTGCGATTGGATTGCGCCTTCAACGGCAATTCACGTTGATGGAAGGCGACTCACTGTGCGACTTTCGCCTCTATCCAGCGGATCCCGGCATCTCTTGAAGGTCGATGTAGTGCCGTCCCGCGGACCGCGCGTCCTGTGAGCGACTGGGCGACGAGAATTCACGGGAGTCGATTTTCAATTGAGCGGGCCAGAACTATTCTCCGTTTAGCTCGCGCTTCGCTGCATACATACGACGATCGGCGTCAGCAAGAACCTCCTCAATGGGCAGAGTATCCGCAGGCTTCCACTTTGCTCCGCCAATGGCAAGCGTCACCGGAAACTGAATCAGTTCGTTTGTCTTGTTGCGTTCCTCTACTGCAGCAGCAATGCGTTCCTTTACGATCTGGCATTCGCCTTCTGGCTCCATCAGGACGATAAGGAATTCATCCCCACCGTATCGGATGACCAAGTCGCTGCCGCGAACAGCATCCTTCAATAGACAGGCCACGGACTTCAGCACTTCGTCGCCCATTTGATGGCCAAATCGATCGTTGATTTCCTTGAAGCGGTTGACATCGATCATGAGGAACCCGATGGCTCGATCGTAGCGTTTGGAGCGCGACAGCTCCTGTTCGATGACTTGATTGAAATACCGGCGGTTGTATACGCCGGTAAGTGGATCGTGATTGGCCTGCATCACGAGAATGTCCTGCAAATGAATTCTCTCGATGGCTTGTGCCGTGTGTCGAAGCAGTAATTCAAGCAATCGGACGTCCTGCTCAGAGAAGGCATGTTTCTCTGAAGACACGACTTGGAAAACGCCAACTGACCCAATCGGAGCACTAATTCCCGACTGGAATCCCTGCAAGGAGGAGCGAGCTTCGGGCACCTCAGAGGCTGATCCAAAGACAATGGTCTTCCCGGTGCGAAACGTGGTCGATGCGACGCTCGTTTCGCTCAGATCGCTTGTCTCTAGAGAGCCGGGCGGCCAACCTTCGGATCGTGCATGTACAACGAGCTTGCCGTTTTCAACAAGCAGCACGATGCACAGGCTGAACTCAAGGATTTCCTGGGCTGCCTCTACGGCGAGGCGGCAAATGTCTTCGACGGTGATTGAATCGGCCAGTCGAGTCGCTGCTTCGTGCAGGCGTTCGACTTTGATGCGGGACACCTCAAGCATTTTCTCTGCTTCGACTTGTTCCTGAATGTCTCGGACGATGGATAGCAGATGCGCGCTTCCTCGAAAGGAGAACCGTCCACCGTGAACCTCCACATCAAAGGGGGTCCCATCCTTTCGGAGATTGATCGAGCGGGCGCGAAATCGCCCCGTTCCATCTATGGCCGTGCGAAAATTGGAGAATCCGTGGAAGTAATCGGGATGAATAACTTGGCAGGCAGGCACGCCGATGAGTTCACCCAACTCGTATCCATACATCCGGTAAGCGTTCGGATTGGCTTCAACGATGACACCGTCCTGATCAAAGACAAGGACAGCATCAGTGGTCGACTCGAAGATACTGCGGTAACGGGCTTCGCTTTCTCGAAGCTCGACCTCGCGCTTGGCTCGATCACTGATGTCTCGATTAATGGAGACGTGCACGGCTTCTGTCTCCGTTCGGAAAGGAACAAGCACAACCTCATCCCAGTAGAATGTGCCGTCCTTCCGTCGCTTTCTGTCGACGAAGCGTAATCCTTCCCCAGATGTCATTCGATTAATCACTGTGTGAGATGTAATGGTTGGATCCTGAATCTGGAGGTCGCCGCCGATATCCTTTCCAATCAATTCGGCCTTGGAATACCCCGTTTGGTGTTCTGCAGCTTCGTTGCATGCAAGGATGCGTCCAGAATCTGTCTCAACGAGAAACGCAGCATCCGTCATGGAGCCAAACAGCCTTTGAAAACGATCAACTCTCGAAGGCTCACGGTAGCCGCCATTCGGTTTCCTGTCTGTTCTTTCTTTCCTCATCCGTCACATCCGATCTCTGTGGGACATAGTGAAGCACGATCTGAGTGCTAGGTCAAGGGCAACTCACACCTGCGGCGTGAGTTGCTTGGGAGAATGGCAACTCGCACCAAATCTGCGAGTTGCTTGGAGAATGCGGTGGGGCTGCATTCTCTGGGCACGTACTGCGTCTACGCGGCTGGTGACTTGATGTGGATGAGAAACTCGATATTGCCTTTGGATCCCTCGACGGGTGATTGCATGGTTGCTTGCACGTGCCAGGGCGTTTCGGCTTCGATGAACGCTTGAATGTCTGTCAATACGGCCTGCCGGAGAGCGTCGTCCTTAACGACGCCGTCATCAGGTAGATTGGCCTTGCCTACTTCGAATTGGGGTTTCACGAGTGCAATGATTTGGCCTTGGGGTCCCAGGATGTCGACGAGCGGAGGGAGGATGAGTTTGAGGGAGATGAAGCTCACGTCAATTACGACGAGGTCAACGAATTCGTCGATGTCTTCAGGCTCAAGATACCGGGCATTCAAGCCTTCCCGAGCCACGACCTTGGGATGTCGGCGAATGCGAGAGTTGAGTTGATCGTGGCCCACGTCGATGGCATGAACCTTGGCTGCGCCGTGCTGTAATAGGCAGTCGGTGAAGCCGCCTGTGGAGGCTCCGACATCTAGGGCTATCAGTCCAGTAGGGTCAATCTTGAAATGGTCGAGTGCCGCGGCCAACTTATCGCCGCCTTGACTGACGTATTGCTCGAACGATAGAACTTCGATGTCGGCTTCGGGATCGATGGGATGGCCGGGCCGAGTGAGTATTCGGCCATCGACGCGAATACGCCCGGCTGCAATCATCCGCTGAGCCCGCGATCGGCTGCGAATGAGACCCCTCCGCTTGATCACCTTGTCCAGCCGTTCCTTGGGCGAGGATGCAGACGTATTGGGCGATCTGACCTCATCTTGTCTATTCACGGGGCGTTGGCTGCCACGCAGGGCCAGCAGTCCAGAATGCAGTTGACGTCAATCGACGATTTCCTGTGCCGTCCGCGTTGATGATGTAGATGGCGGCATTGCCGTAAGCATAGACAAGCTGTTGTCCATCTGACGACCAGCTGGCGTATTCGTCGTGCTCGCGAGCTGTCGTAAGTCGGCGAATGAAACTCCCGTCAATCCCCATCAGGAACAGATCAAAGTCCTGACGTCCTGCTGCACTTGAGTTGTAGACGATGAGCGTGCCATCTGGCGAAATCGCGGGATGCTGATCGCTGATCGTGTTGGCCGTCAGCTGAGTAACGTCTGTGCCATCTGCGCTCATGATATAGATCTCAGCATCACCATCTCGTTCGGTCTCAAACACAATCTTGGTGCCTTCTACCGCCCATTTGGCATTCCACCCTCGGAGAGCAGGCGGCGTTAGGTCCCGAATGTCGGTGCCATCGATATTCATGATGGAAATGGTGCCACGACTCATATTCGTAAACAGGATTTGCGTTCCGTCAGGTGACCACGATGGTTGCTGCGCGCGAATGCTAGGGGGTGAGATACGAACCTGATTGGAGCCATCTGCGTCCATAATGTAGACAGCGTCCGTGCCGTCTCTGTCTGACTGGAAGGCGATTCTTGTTCCATCAGCAGACCACTCAGGATCGACATTGTTGCCTGCATTGGCTGTGAGTTGAATTGGCGTGCCCCCAGACACAGGGATGGTGTAGATGTCGAGACTTCCCCAGTCCCCGTGGAAGTAGGCGATCAAATCCGTATCTGAAGCAATCGCTGAACTGGCTACGAAGCAGACGAGTAATATGATGGCAATCGTTCTCATTCGAACCTCCCCGCTCATCCTACTGTATCGTGATGGTGAAATAGTGAATCTAGGCCGGGTGGATGTTCACGGCCTAGATTCATTCAAGAGATCACAGCGTCCTAATTGGCGGCTGCGGCAACCTGCTGACGGGTTCGAGCGTATGTTTCGAGTCCTGCTTTGAGGATCTCAACGGCTCGGACGAGTTTGGGCTCTTCCAGCACGTAGGCAATGCGAATCTCATCATGTCCCACTCCTGGTGTGGCATAGAACCCAGCCCCTGGGGCAACCATGGTAGTTTCGCCAGCAAGGTCAAATTCGTTAAGCATGAACTTCACGAACTCCTCGGAATCGTCGATCTGGGGAAGCTTCACGAAGATATAGAACGCGCCCTCAGGTTTCCGACACACAGCTCCGGGGATCGTCTTGAGGGCCTCGAAGAGCGTATCTCTACGGGAGTGGAACTTCTGGCGCATCTGTTCGATCTCGCTTTTGTAGTTCGGATCCTTCAAGAAGGCCACGAGTCCGAGTTGTTCAAAGGTTGGCGCTGACAATCGAATCATGCAAAGCTTGTCAATCGATGTCATGAAGTCGCGATTCCGGGTCACGATGCAGCCAATTCGGGCGCCGCAGGCAGACAGACGCTTGGAGATGGAATCGACAAGAATCGCATGTTCGTCCAATCCGGGAATCTCCAAAATGCTGGTCGCATGACCTTCGTACATGAGTTCCCTGTACGGTTCGTCTGAAATCACAAATAGATCATGCTTTCGGGCTAGATTCCCAATGGCCATCATTTCTTCTCGTGTGTAGGCGACGCCCGTCGGATTACCTGGCGTGGAAAACAGGATTGCTGCAGTCTTGGGGGAGATGAGTTTCTCGATCTCCTCCATCGGAGGTAGATGGAATCCGTCTTCGATGCGAGTTGTGATCGGAACGACCTTGATGCCGTTCATGAGTGCGTGCCCTGCGTAGTTTGGATAGAACGGCTCGGGGATGAGCACTTCATCTCCTGGATTGCACGCCGTTTGGAGTGCGAAGGCAAACGCCTCTGATCCGCCGATGGTGACGCGAAGGTCCTTATCAGTCAGTTGAACGCCCATGTCTGCATAGAAATCGAGCAGCGCATCAATCGTGGCAGGGATGCCAGGTGCAGGAGCGTATGATAGGACGTCAATCTTGGCTTCTCTCACGCCCTGCATGAACGAGTGAGGCGTGGGAATATCGGGCTGCCCGATGTTGAGGTGATAGACCTGGATGCCACGTTTTTTCGCAGCAACAGCGAGTGGTACCAGTCTTCGAATGGGGGACCCTTTTAGGGCGCTTGTGCGTTCCGATACGTTGCGCATGATGTTGAATCAACACCTCCGTCGCTACGAAGAGACCTCATAGATCGTGTGTCCCTCGAGCGTGCGATTCGGCGCGTATTGTCCACAATGAGGGACTGCCAGTTCAATGTTGTTTGCGGATGGAGCGAGCATTGACTACCAGGCTCTAGAGCCCAGGATCTGTGGCGGTTGCGAGCATCTTCGCGACCAAATCGTCGTAGTCTATCCCTCGAACGGCAGCTGCACGCGGCAAGTCCGAAAGCGGGGTCATACCGGGCAACGTATTGACTTCAAGGATGTAGGGGACGCCATCGTCGGCCAATCGGAAGTCGACTCGTGAGAATCCATAACAGTCCAGCGCTTGGTGGGCTCGTAGG
>JAHITR010000139.1 GCA_018817505.1 Candidatus Bipolaricaulota bacterium
ATGCTGGCCAATCAGCCCTCCCTGGAAGTCGTCTTCTCTCACCTTGGCTACTTCAGCGGCGGCGCTGTTCTTTCTCGGCGTAACGCCTACTCAGTCGCTCATCGCACTCCACCGCCGTCTATTCGAGGCGTCCTTGCCGGACGCCACCGCGCCATGGATTGATCTCTACTGTCCGGGGCGCTGGGTTCCCCATTGCACAGTGGCTTTGCGAATTCCAGATGATTCGCTGGGCATGGTGATCAGGGAGGTTCGCAACTTGATCGCGACGCCACTGCTCGCTCAGTGTATGGCTGTCGAATTGCTGGAGGTCCACGAAGATTGTGTTCAGGTGATCAAGAGAATTGAGCTGCAGTTGCGCGAGAGTTAGCTGCAGGCACTGCTGGAAGATCAACCCGAACAATGGTTCCCGTTCCTTCCTCCGACTCGATGCTGATCTCACCACCGTGCTCCTGAATGATGCCGTAACTGATGGTCAGCCCCAAACCCGTGGCTTTGTCGCGGGACTTGGTGGTATAGAACGGGTCGAATGCCAGCAACGCCTGGCTTTCTGGCATCCCTGCACCACGATCCTCAATCGAGACGCGAACCCATGGTTGTTCACTTCGAATGATGTTTTGAACGACGATTCGAATGGTCTTCTCTATGTCATAGGTCGGGTATCGCAGGTCGAGGGCATCGCGGGCATTCATCAAGAGATTAACGATGACTTGCTGAATCTGCTGTCTGGAGCAGGATACTTCTGGAACGGGGTCCTCGAATTGAGAGGTGACCGTAATTTGGCTCCGCAGCATGGCGTTGTGTACCAACGGCAGCGAGTCCTCAATGATGCTTCGGACATCATCGGGATGCCGTGCAGACACGTCATCTCTTGAGAACGACAGCAGATTGCGAATGATGTGAGCGATTCGTTCGCCTTCTCTGAGGATGTTCTTGGCGTACTCACGGGATTGAGGCTGGTCATCGCGCGAGCCGATGAGTTCCGCGTAGTTCATCATGCCCATGAGTGGATTGTTAATCTCATGGGCCACGCCGCTGGCCATCGTTCCCAATGACTCCATCTTCTGCTGGTGGCGCAAGGAGGCCTCGGTCTGCCTGCGCTGGGTGATGTCTGTACAGAATGCGACCCACTGATCAGGCGACAGGGAAACGGAATCAATCTGTATCCACAGCTCTGAGCCATCCTTCCTGCGAACCTTCGTTTCTCCACTTGCATAGCCCGTCTTCCTGAGTTGATTGAAGAGTGACAAGTCCGGTTGAGATTCTTGCTCTCCAATAAGCTCGGGAATTCCCATTTGAAGCAATTCTTTCTTTGAATACCCGGTCATCAAGCTCGCCGACGGATTGACGTCTGTATATCGGCCAGCAGAATCTGCGACGAAGATGGCTATGGGCGACTTCTCGATATAGGTACGAAGGCGTTCTTCGCTTTCCTGCAGCGTTTGCTGTGCTTGCCTTCGTTCGTCGATTTCCTGTTGAAGGCTATCCAGGGTTTGATTGAGCTGCGTGCCCATATGTTCGAACGACTCAGACAAATCGCGAATCTCACGAATGCGTGTAGCGTCTGGAGCTGAGACACGGATTCCTGCGCCCAAAGCGTGTGCTGCCGATGTGAGTTGCTCCAACGGGCGTGTGATGCGCTTGACGATGAGAATCCCTGCGCCGATCGTTCCAGCAAGCGCGGCAAGAAGGAAGACGAGCGACGTGCGGGCGACCGTCCGGATGTGCCCCAAAAAGTCAGCCTCAGGAATGACCACGATATTGAGCCAATCGATTCCGTAGATATCTTGAATCGGATGAACCTGCACGAAGTGCCGCTCACCCTCGTAGACGAATTCTCCTGTGCAATCGGCATCGACTGCGTCGAAGCTTCCATAGGTTTCAACCAGGCAATGAGCAGCTTTGGCAATCAGCGGCGATGGCATATTGGTTGCCAGAATGCGCTGAAAAGACTGGCCATCCTCTCCAATGACGACATGGGGCAGATTCTCTGATCCGGCGACCATGTAGCCCGACCGATCAATGATGAAGCCGAGTCCTGTCCTTCCGTACTCCAAGGTTCGGAGAAAGGCATCGATTTGCGATAAGAAAATGTCGCTTGAGAGGACGAGCTGCAAATCCCCATTGGCGCCATAAACGGGGCGGCTTGCTGCGATCGCCATGTCCTGGCCTGAAAACAACACGTAAATATCACTCCATGTTGCCCCTCTATTCTTGACTGCGGCGATGTACCAGGGACGTGTGCGGGCATCGAAATCAGGAAAGGATTCCAGCAATTCCCCACGATGTCCCTTTTCGTCGACGCTGTATTTCTTGAAGGTGCCGCGGGCGAAGCCGTCGGTTTCGATCACATAGAGTGGCCCGTTTGAGCCTTCGCGCCCTGCATCAAGGAGTCCGCCCGCTGGTGATCCAACGTAGATACTGCTGACGGATTTAAAGATGCGGATTTGCTCGACCAACAACGAGCGGAGAACGTCTGTCCCAAGCTGACGGGGATCGAGCAAAGACAGCGCTGCGGCATTGGCTTCGTTGATCTCCTGTGGAACAGCCAGAAAACGCTGGATATGCTCCTCGATGCGCAGGGCGATCTCGCCTTGAATCATTCGCGCCCCATCGCGCGCGGCATTGCGACTGTTCGCGTACCACAAGACGCTTGCTGTGCCAATTGACGCGACGAGCAGAACAACCAATGCGATGACCACCGCATCTTGCAGGCGGATGTCAACGTACTTCCCGCGCTTCCTCTGTGTCTCGGTTTTCTTCCTCATGGCCAGGTATCTCGAATTTGGACTGGTCAGTCAAGATCACCCAATCATACCGCAATCTCCTGCGATATGGATACAGCCGTCTGGATGAAGCAACCCAAGTCTAGGGGCGATGCTTAAGGATAGGCTGCGTCTGCATCGTATCGAAGATCGATCAGACGGATCCGGATATAGGGGAATGCATCCTCGCCTTGGCCCCAAACGCCCTCTCCCTGTGTTGGGACAAGCACGTTACTCAACATCTCGTAGTCGCCCATCGGTGTTTGCCACCAATCCATTCCCACGCCATCGCGATATCGCATCGCCTCAAACCCTGCGACATGACCGCCTTCGTCGAAGCGAAAGAGACCAGACACACGGATCGTTTCCAGTGATAACGTCGCCTCCGCGGTCAGGGGATCGATTGGCGTCCACACAATGGACTCAGACAGCGCAGCTGCGGGGAACCACACGATTTCCTGCAAATACCGCATGGCCGCTCCTTGATCGAGGGATGCGCCAGACGCATCGACGACCTTGATCAAGGCAAGCAAGATCATGGTCATGCGTCCACGCCCATCGTGCAGCGTGTCGATGCCGCGAATGAACAGGCCTGGCGCTGCAGATGCGGATACGCGCCATAGGAATGCAGGCGGATCGATCGTGTAGTACTGATCCGCATGAAACGGAATCCATGGGCGATCAGGTCCCAGTCGGATCTCCCCCTGCTGCTTTAGCGAGACGGTGCGCGGCATGGGTTGACCGATGATGCCCGATGTCTCCAACCAATGACGAACGGGTTCAGGCAGACCGCTCAGATCCTCGGGGGCTATCATGCGTGGTGCGTAGGATCCATCCACGTCAGAGCTTTCGATGGCAATGCCTTGATCCAGCAGCACGCGGATGCGATCGTCTGCTCGGCGGTCGAATCGATTATTGGCAATCCAAACTGAGACGGCAGCCAACGCCACGGCACAGGCTGTGCCAATCAACAACACCTTCCACATGGTGCATCCCTCCGATCGCAACGGCAGACTCCATCTGCACACAGTGTACGCCCAGACGTTCAGCAATGCTTTGGACTACCTAGTGCACGGGTTCTCTTTGTCAACAAGGATCCAGTACGCTGTTTGCATGAACGAGCAACCGTTTCTCGATCGAAGTCATACGCGGGTCCAGGCGATCGTTGTTCGACATCGTCGCGTTCTGATGGTGAAACATCGTGTTGATGACGCAGCGTGGTGGTGTTTGCCTGGTGGGGGGCTCAAGGACGACGAATCGCTGGAAGAGGGTGCTGTGCGCGAACTGCAGGAGGAATGCCATGTCCAGGGCAGCGCTCTTCGACTTACCAGTCACTTGATCGAGGCTTCAGGTGTGGAGTCGTTCACCTTCCTGGTGGACATTGGGAATCAGGAGCCTCGATTGGGGGAGGATCCTGAATTGGATTCCCAGGCGCAGATCTTGATCGATGTTCAATGGCTCGCGCTTGACGAGATTCCAGAACGGGATCGTGCCTTCCTCTGGCAAGCGGGTTTGATGACGGTTGCCGGGTTCATCGAGCAGGTCGAAGGCTGGGGAGATGCTGTGAGCTGCCCCGATTGCATCGGCTAAACCATTTGATACCTGGTCGAGTAGCCAGCTCAGTCGAGCTGCTTCTTCCATCCGTGAGCCAAAGACTGCTTCGTGAACCCTGCGGATTGGTAGAGAGCGCCAGCAACACCATCGTACCAAGAGACACTGGCAATGATACCGCCAAGTGCCTTGAGTCGCGCCACGGCTTCTGTCACAACGGCCCTTCCCAATCCCTTTTGTTGGTGTAACGGGGCCGTGCCCGCGAGGACGATCACACCGCCGCGTGTAACGACATCGAAGTAGCAGGTGGCAAAGGATTCGATATCGCCCGACGCACTGACAGCGATCACATCGAGATCATGGCGATAGCTGGGCGCACGCTGGATATTGCGATACCACCTTCCTGTTGGATCAGCACCCGCATCGGCCTCTTCAGGATGAAACGCCCTCCAGGAGCAGAGGCTCCTCTTGGGCAAATCCGATGTGTCGTTCATCGAGCGAAGTAGAAAGCCCGTTGGAGGTTTCGCTTCGGGCAAATGACGGTCCAGATGCTGCCATCCAGTGACCTCCACAGCGTGAGGGCTTTCATAGCGCTGGAAGCCTCTTTTCATTAGAACTTGCTGAAGCACGACGTCATCTGCACCTGCCCACACGAACAGCACCTTGTGCCCGTCGCGGCCGACAGTGACATAGTTGCGCTCGCCTGCCTCAACCAGCGAATGAAGCAGTGACGGGGACCGTACTTCAGGGTCGATCTGAATGTGGCAAACGCCTGGATCGCCCTGGATCAGCACGGCGGCCAATTGATCGCCATCCTCCCACAACAGCAGTTCCTCCAATGACCGCTCGACGACGTTTGCCATCCAGTGCCAGCGCCAGTAGTCGAAGTCACCGACTTGCCAATTGCCGCCGAGATGAGGCTGCGCTGCGGTTGTGCGCTGAAGAAACGCGCGCACTCGCCAATAGTCTATTTCTCCACGATAGCGGTGTGGATGAATGGTCATGCTCTCTCCTTAACAGATGGCTCATTCTACAAGGGATCCTGTCCTCACGCGGGAGCATTCCGCCTTTCAGAGAACAGCGAGCCAAACCGCATGAGAAGAGACATGTCTCCTGTTGCGCGATACTTGCCAGCCATGTAAGCGCCAGCCCCGTCTAGCCTACCCATGCACACGTCCATCCATACCTGGGCGGGCGAGTGGATGGTCATTGTCGGCGACGCATGAACACCTTCGAATGCAGAACAGATTCCATCATGGATTGCCAGATAGTAGGCGCCTGGTTCTTCATCTGAAATGGCGAATTGGATGACTGCAGCGAGCTTTCCTGCCGCATCTGCGGAAAAGGAATCCGGCAGGTGGGACAATAGGTCGCGAACGGATTGGACACCTTGCGACGGGGCGATGGGAATCCCGCCCTCAACAGGAGAGGATTTAATGGGTGATGAGGGGGAGTCACTGATTCGCTCCCAATAGGCATTGACGAGATTCGCGTACTCGCCTGGCTTGTCAGCCAGGGACCGATCAAGCAAGGATTGGGTCTCTGCAGCAATGAATCCGCTCTCCACAACTTGCTTTCCCGCCTGAATGACGGCGTCGAGGTACCAGCGATTGGCATCCTGCATCCCGGGAATGGAGAGCATCGGGCCTGCTGCGCAGCAAATCATGCCAGCAAGCTGCGATCTTGGCCCGGACGTGGAAATCTCGAACGTCTTCTTGAGGCCCTCGAAATGGTGTGTTTCAGGGAACCCCGCATTGCAGATGAGAAGGACACGAAAGACGCCGTCGTCATAGCGGGGAGGATGGACAAACTCGTCTCCAATCTCGACGATGGCTGGATTGGAGAGCGGAAGCGTGCGATCGAGGAATGTCTTCATTTGCCCGGTGAGCATGTTCCCATACAAGGGACTGGCGATGACGGCGATATCCGCCTGCCGCAACATCGGAAGCAATTCAATCATATCGTCCTGATGAATGCAGACCCCGGGTGTTCGTGTCCAACAGGCAAAGCACCCCGTGCAATAGTGAATTGTCTTGTCGTGAAGATAGACGGTGTTCGTGCTTCCACCAGCCAGCCGGACGCCGGAGAGAAAGGCCTGAACGAGGATGTCGGTGTTGCCGTTTTGACCTCTCGGGCTACCATTGATCGCGAGTACGTTCATGATGACTTCCTTTCGGCAAGGGCACCAGCAATGCCCTGCTCGTAATCCTTGTTGCGAATGCGGGCGATCGCTTGCTTGAGCCATCGAAGCGATTGGTATGCGTTGTCGATGCCGAAATCGAGCGTGAGATACCAGAAAAATTGCTCACGGGGCGGAAGATCCTTTGCGTGCGTGGGATGGGGAATCTCGCCATGTTCAAAACGCTCAATGACTCGTTGCACTTCTTTTGCCTTGGACTCCAGAAGGTGAAGAATTTCTGTATCTGTCAAGCAGCCAGCGAAGAAGATCTGGATGAGAAATTGTGCGCGAACTGGTTTTTCGGCGATCGGCGCTACGAGCCAGCGCTGAAGCTCGTCGCGCCCGCTGTTTGTGATATGGAACAATTTTCTGTTTGGGCGATCGGTTTGAGCGATCACCTCGCACTCGATGTGTCCATGATCGGTGAGATTTGTCAGCGACTGATAAATTTGACTCTGTTGAGCGGGCCAGAAGTGGCGAACCGAAACGTCGAATACTTTTTTCAGATCGTAGCCGGTTCTTGGCCCGTAGCGCAGAAAACCCAGAATGGCGTGGTCCAGGGACATGATGACTCCTTTCAGCATAGTCCAGCGAAGGCATATGACAACAATAGAATAATACACGGATGGCTTATGAAGTCAAGCAACGCCATCTCTTGAAGAGGCTTTAAGGGTAAACACTGAGACAACAATCGTAGGCTTGGCATCGCTACGTCGTCGTTCCAGGATGGGAAATCCGATTGACAATCCTACCGAGACCGTCGCTTGAGCTGAGCTGAAGTAGTGGTACGCAAAAATACGGTGAGTCGCTCTAGGAAGCGCAGTCGATTATCCGTTCCACTCGTCAGCCAGAATGGCGTAGTGTACGGTATCGATCCATTCGCCCTGGGGTTCTTCAGGCACATGCGCCTTGATAAAATGGGCTTCTTTGCGCATACCCAAGCGTTCCATGAGAGCCCACGAGCGGGTGTTGGTGAAGATGGTGCCAGCGAAGATGCGGTGATAGCCGCACTCATTGAAGGCGTAGCCGATCAGGGCGCGAGCGGCTTCTGTGGCCAATCCTTGCCCGCGCGATTCAATGCCAAATCCCCATCCAATCTCGGCTTGACGCTTGCCATCGCTCACCAGGCTGAGCAATCCAATGACAGCGCCCGTTTCCTTGCACTCGCA
>JAHITR010000023.1 GCA_018817505.1 Candidatus Bipolaricaulota bacterium
AGGCTCCAAGGCGCCGTCCCATCTTTGTTTCAGAACATCTCTATATATGCCCTTCTCCCGCCTCCCGAAAACGCTGCCCCACATCGATTTCGACATCGTAGTCGAACCGGATTCACAGGTGGCCGCCACATAGGTAGAGCGAGTTCGAACGGGTTGACATGGCACGACTCAATCGCTACTGTTGGCTTGGAGTCTCTGTTTGCAGTTGTTGGGAACAGACTTCTGGGACTGGGAGGACTCATGAGCAGGTCGCTGGTTGTGCTCATCGGATTTATGCTGCTTCCGGGCATCGCCCTCACGGCGATGGCGGACAGTGACACAAATGACTACGGTATGGCGTTCGCGTCGTGGGTTCCCGGTCCGGGCTACTTGCCCGTGCTTCTGATCGGCGTGGAGATGGCCCCTGCCTATCAGGATCCAGGTGCCGAATACTGGCACACTATCACCAATAACGTGACGGATTCATGGAGTGTCCACCTCGACAGAGGATTCGACGAAATCTCACTCGGTGGGGGCAGCCCACTCGCTGCCTACGGGATCGATTTCTTCTACAACGCTGGGGTTGCTTTCTACCTGACGATCCCGCAAGCCTCCGGAACCACTGATCTTGTGCGCGCAGGGAGTGGTCTTGCAATCACGATCACTGACATCGACTCCTCTCCCATCTTCTTCTTAACGGTCGACGAGGACCCCGGGACAGGTTGGCTCCCCGGTAACCCTGACGAACCTGCTGAACCGGCGCCTGAGGACATTATCGCTGACGCTCTGCAGAAGCTGCCCTGCCTGGACGAGGAAAGGGCGTGGCAGCTCTTCGACATGTTCGGTGCTCGCCCGTTCACTCGCGCGCTGTTGATCGCCGACACATGCGACATGTTCGTCGAGAGTCTTTTTGGTTACTCGGTGAAGGTCGACACCACGAACGAAGGTGTAATCAAGGCCGAGATCATAAGCTTGGCGACGGATGAAGTGCCTGGCGGATTGCCGATTCCCAGCTACTTCTCGCTCTTCAAGATCCTCAATGACGGATCATACTCGATCCTGACCTCTCCATGGGACTTCCTAACGATCGTCCAGGCCCTAGATGGTGACGGTTTGCCAAGACCTGGGGTCTTCGTGGCCGAGTTTAGCGAGCAGGATCTACTCGAAGACATACGGGGCGGTCCTGGAGCGTACGTCGTCTGCCCAGTGATCGGCGGAAAGGTCCAGGGATATCCCGGAATCTGGAGCGCTTTCCAGATCCCGTAGGTCTGCGGCCAGCGCGCTTTCTCCTGGCTACCACTCTGCGCGCAGAACGAAAGTCCTGTTTACGGTTACATAGTCTCCACACTTCTATCCCCTTGGCCATTCTCGTACACTCAGTCTCGGGAGGAACACCATGCACATTCTCTGGGGATGTTTGATTGCCGCTGTCGGCTTGTTCATGCTCGTTTCCGCGACTCTGAAGAGTCAGTTCATCGTCTATAGATTGCTCGTTGCCAGGTCGAAGATCCTTTGGGGCGAGCGTGTGCACGGCTTCCATCAGGTCGCCGGAATCCTCGTCATCGCATTCGGCATCCTCTTCGCGGTCGGTGTGATTGGGTAGCGGAGCCTGCTCTGGCCAACCCTGCGAGATTGGCCAGAATCTCACGTGCAGACCTGGGTCTCGGAGGAAGCACGAAACGAAGAGCGGTTCGCCGTATTCACATCCTGCACGTGCACTGAAGAGACTTCTATCACCACTTCGCAACGCACTGTGCGGTTCTCACAGTCCCCCAGGCTCCAGACTACCATGACACTGTACTTAGAATGAAAGCTCTATTTGCAGTGGTTCAGGCTCCAAAGCGCCTCATCGGGCTTCTACGCAGGGCAAGCAACCGGTATACTGCGATCAGATGGAGTCAGGCTGTCGAGTATCTATAGGAGACCATCTTGGCGCAACCGAGAGAGTTCTACGAACGTATCCTTAATACGGTAGACGACGGGCTTTGGGTTAGCGACCACGAGGATCGAATTCTATTCTGCAATGCTGCGATGCGCCGCATCGCTGGAGTCGAGCTGGACGCAATCATCGGGCTATCTGTAATAGACGATTTCCCCGAGGAGACGTCTGGTCAGCTCCTGCCGTACTACGCTCGCGCTCGCGAGTCTCTATGTCCAGTCAACTACGAGATCGAGGTCGTCACGCCTGCAGGGCGTCATTCTGTCCAAGCAGGGTCTCTGAGTCCCCAGGTCATCGACGGCCAGTTTGCGGGCATGATCTGCACGATTCAGGACGTGACCGAAGCAAGACACACAGAGCATGAGCTCATAGAGGCAGGCATTCGTGCGCAGCGATATCTCGATATGGCGCCATCAATCATCATCGCACTTGATAGGGAAGGACTCATAACTCTCTTAAATCAGGAAGGTGGGCGCATACTTGGGTGCGAGCCGAAAGAAGCACTGGGGAGGAATTGGTTTGCCACCTTCATACTCCCTTCCACTCGCGATGAGATCTCCGGTGTGTTCGCGCGACTCATGGCGGGAGACATAGGCGATGTAGAGGATTATGAAAACGAGATCGTAACGCTAGATGGGACCCGCTCACGACTTATCCAATGGCACAACACATTGCTTAGGGATCCACAGGGCAGCATCGCCGGTTTGCTCAGTTCTGGACAGGACATCACAGAGCGGCGGCAAACGACGCAGGAACTTGAAAAAACCCGCACAATCATTGACTCCACGACGGATGCTGTGCTCACCACGGATCTTGAAGGAACAGTGACTTTCGCCAATGCAGCGGTGGCCGAGCTCTACGGATATGAGCCAGAAGAACTTGTCGGGCAACCTGTCTCCATCCTCTGGAGAGAGGAGGACATGCCTGATCTGCTGGGTGCAATCGAGTTGCTCATTTCTGGTCAAGTCATCCGGAACCTAGAAGCTTTGCTCCTAGATAAGCAGGGCAATGAGATTCCGGCCCTCATATCACTGATCGGCATTCGCGATGAACAGGGAGCCGTAGTAGAACTCCTCGGAATAACCAAAGGAATACGATCGCTGAAGAATGCTCAAGAAGCCCTGAAGGAAAGCGAAGAACGTTTAAGAGCCGCGATGGATGAGAGCCCCTTTCCAGTAGCTGTAGTTGATGACCTGGATCAGACCATCCTCTATTGGAGCACGAGCGCCCGACGCCTGTTTGGGCACGATCCGCGGACGACTGCTGAATGGTATGAGCTGGCGTACCCAGATCCTGATTACCGCAAGAGCGTCATCGATCGGTGGAAACCGTTTCTGGAAGAAGCACGGAAGTCCAGAATCGCTGTCAACACGGGTGAGTATCGAATTAGCTGCAAAGATGGTTCTGTTAGGCTTTGCGAGATATACGCGCAATTCATCCCAGGCAATCTCATTGTCAGAATGAACGACGTCACTAAGCGAAAGCAGATAGAGGATGCACTCAGAGAGAGCGAGGAGAAGTATCGCACGCTGGTTAACAATACCCAACAGGGAGTGGTCATCGCTCAAGCCAATC
>JAHITR010000140.1 GCA_018817505.1 Candidatus Bipolaricaulota bacterium
CCAGCATCGACATCGGCTTGAGTCACCACGTGCGTTGCTGAGCCAGTGGTGGAGATGCCGGGAGCCAGTGTGGTGGCTGCCAAGCTGATCGGACCGAGGATGTCGTCGCTCAATGTGATGTTCGAGAGTGTGACATTGCCCGTATTGGTCACGTCATAGGTATAGGTGATGGTGTTGCCTACGACAAACGGGCCCGAAGACGCCGTCTTCACAACGTTGATGCCTGGCTGCGAAGTGATCTGCACGGATGCGGAGTCAGTATCTACCACAATCGGACCTACAAGAGGCGTTCCCGCCGCAGTGGCCACGTTAACCAGGGGGCCCGGCAAATCACCCTCGACGATGACGTACGTCTTTTCGTAGATCCACGTTTCATGAGTCTCCAAAATTGCGTCGCCGTCATCGCCACTCTTGGGGCCCGAGACACTGCCGAGAATATCGTCAACAAGAGAAACAGCGTACAGATCAACGTCTCCAGTATTGTTGACGGAATAGCTGTAGGTCACGGTTTCGCCGATATTGGCGAACGCAACATCGGCGTCCTTCACGACATTGATATTGGGATGTGAAATGGTGGTAGTGGTTGAATCGCAATCCTCCACCAGGTCTCCATCAAGGTCTCTTCCTTCGACACAGGCAGTGTTGGTCAGAAGATGTGGATCAGAAGCTTGGATGATGCGCGAACCCGTGTACGTCCAGATCTCGCCATTTTCCAGAAGGCCATCCCCGTCGTCGCCAATCGGCCCTGACAGTGAAACGGCAAGCGAATCGTTAACACTGGCGACATCAACCGGAGATCCGTCGGATGTTACATCATGCTGAACGGTAATCGTGTAATCGACCGTATCTCCCTCGGCGGCTGCCGCGGGATCGCCCGATTTGTCCACGACAAGCACGGGGTGATGCCGAACGGTGGTTGTCGTATCGCCACAATCAGATACGGCATCTCCGTCTAAATCCGTACCATCCACGCACACTTCGTTTGTCAGGCTAGCGGGATCTGAAGGGAGTACAGCGCGGGATCCGATGTATGTCCAGATTTCGCCGTCCTCCAAGAGAGCGTCCCCATCATCTCCGGTGGGTCCAGAAAGTGTGATCCCCAGAGAGTCATTCACGGCCGTGATTGCCACGGGTGAGTTGTCGGAGCTGGGATCATGCTGCACGGTCACGGTGTAGCTAATTGTGTTGCCGACATTGGCAATCGAGGGGACCCCCGACTTTTGTACGAGCAATACGGGGTCATGATCGACGGTTGTCGTCGTGGAATCGCAGTCTTCAACGGAATCTCCGTCGAGATCTTCTCCACCAACACAGACCTCGTTGACAAGGATCTTGGGATCTGCAGGAAGAACTGAACGTGAGCCCGTATAGGTCCATACTTCGCTGCTTTCAAGCAATCCGTCGCCGTCGTCGCCGCTCGGACCGGACAAAACGATGCCCAAGCTGTCATTCACGCTGGTGATGTCTACCGGCGATCCATCCGATGCCAACGCATGCCGCACCGTGATCGTGTAATTGACGGAATCCCCCACGCGCGCTGCTACCGGTGTTCCCGACTTGTCCACTTGCAGGACTGGCGCATGTTCTACGGTCGTGGTGGTCGAATCGCAATCTGTTACCGTGTCACCATCTAGATCAAGACCGGTCACACAGACGGTGTTGGTCAACTCAGCAGGATCTTGTGCCAGCACTATGCGTGATCCCGTGTAGATCCACGTCTCGTTCGATTCGAGCCAGCCATCGCCGTCATCACCGCTCGGGCCGGCCAGGATAACGCCCAGGCTGTCATTCACGTCGGTGACGTGGATCGGCGAGCCGTCGCTGGATGCGTGGTGCGTAACCGTAATCGTGTAGGCGATCGTGTCGCCCACGCCTGCCGTTGCGGGCAGGCCAGACTTCTGCACAAGCAGCGCTGGGTTATGCGTGACGGTCGTCGTTGTGCTGTCGCAATTGTCCGCAGGATTGGTGTCGTAGCTGTCGCTGGTCACGCAGGCTGTGTTAGCCAGCGGACCCGCGGTGGAAGGATCTACCGTCGCGGTAATCGTCACTGTGACACTCGTCCCATTTGTGATGTCGCCAAGGTTGAGTGAGCCAGTCCATATCCCCGATCCTCCACCCACGATTTGGTAGGTGGCGTTCGATAATCCCGCAGGCAGAACATCGTTCACGGTCACATTGGTGGCCACATCCATGGGGCCGTCGTTGGTTACGAGTAGGGTGTAGGTAACCAACCCGCCAGCACTGACGCTTAAAGGCGCCGTCTTGTTGATGGACAATTCTACCGTGCAGATGCGGATGGTGGCTTGCGTCGTCGCCGAGACTGCGGAACCCATTGTTGGGGTTCCCGTCACGGTCGCCACGTTGGTAATCTGGTACGGATACGTGAACGTGGTGCGGTCCGCGAAGCTGACAACATAGCTCTTCTCGTAAATCCACGTTTCAGTCACATCGAGTCGGCCGTTGCTGTTCGTATCGCCAGATGTGGGGCCAGAGATGACTCCCAGGATGTCGTCCGTCAAGGTCACCGAACCCAGCGACACATTGCCAGGGTTGGTAACGGTGTATGTGTAGATGATTGTCTTTCCAACTTGCAGAGCAGGATGGCTCGATTGCTTCGTAATCGCAATCAATGGGTGATGTGAGAGTGTAACTGTAACGGTGTCTGTCGCCGGTGGCGACTCGACGCTGTCCGCGGTGGCTACGTTTGTCAGCGTACCGCTTTCGATCTCTGTTTGGGTAAGGGTATGCGTCTTCTGTCCCGTCGCCTGGCTTCCAGGAGCAAGCGTGACCGCAGAGAGACTGATTGCTCCCAGCTTGTCATCAACGACCGTGATGCCTGTCAGTGCGACGTTGCCGACATTGGTGACAACGTAAGAATAGGTGATGGCCTCGCCCGCGTCGGGATACCCATTGGAGTTGGCATCGACATACGATCCAGCCGTCTTAGTAACGCTGAGAACTGGATTGAGTGGTTCGACGGTCAAGTTCGCACTGGCCTCCGCGCTAGCACAGTTGTTGCTGACGACAACTTTGTAGGTTCCGGCATCGCCGGGAATCGTGGCCGTGATCGTCAGGGTATTGGTGTTAACGCCAGAGATGCGCCCGCCATTACTCAGGGCAACGCCGTTCTTGTACCACTGGTATTGAAGGCTCGTTCCAGTGGCGGTCGTTGTGAAGACGGCGGTTGCACC
>JAHITR010000024.1 GCA_018817505.1 Candidatus Bipolaricaulota bacterium
GCGATCCATGAGAGGTGTTGCTCCTTCAGCCGAAGCGCGGTCTCACCCAGACGGACGTCATCTCCTGCCATCAGCTCGGCGTAGACAATCAACGGATGCGCGATGAGGACGCCGTGTTCGTCGATTGGCTGGCCCAGATCAGGGTTCGGGGTCAAGTCTTGTATTTCAACATTACGCCGCAGGGGTTGGGTCTTGCGATGCAACAGCACAATCTTGCAGTTTCTTGTCAACTTCCTGAAGAAGCCATTTCAGATCCCCTCGGATGATTTTCGGTGACGGATGATCGCGACCGAAAGAAAGGCCGTATCAGTTTCTGGCGACCATTCGCCTATCGTCTATGCCAATCGATGTGTCTATGCGTGCCAAAAGCCACGACGTCGCAGAAGCTTGCCCAAGTAGACGAGACTGAGCATGATGGGAACTTCCCAAAACAATCCCATTGTGGTTCCCAATGCGGCATACGATCCGACGCCATACATGGCAATGGCAGAGGCGATGGCGATTTCGAAGTGGCTCGATGAGCCAATGATCGTCGTAATGATGGCTTCGCGATAGCGAAATCCGAGCACGCGGGTAACAATGAGGTTAAATCCGACGACGATGCCAAAGCCTAACAGCAGGGGTACGGACACGAGCAGCAATTGATCGAAGTGTCGCAACAACACATCGCCATTGAGCGCGAACAGGGTAACGAGCGTCAAGAGCAATGCGGCGGTCGATACGTTGCCGACGATCGGCCGGTAAACCTTGTTGAACCAAGCCTCTCCCTTCAGTTGAAGCAGGATCCGCTTGGAGACGATTCCTAGCAGAAGCGGTGCCCCGATGAAGATCCCCGCCGAAACAGCCAGGAGTACCCGATCGATCGGGATGTTCTGCAGTCCAGTTAGCAGCGAGACCACGGGCACATAGAACAACATGATCGTCAGTGTGTTCAAACTTGTATTGACGACATTCTGCTCCTGATTTCCATCAGCCAACTTGCCCCATACAAGCACCATGGCCGTACAGGGACTGGCTCCAAGCAGAATGACTGCGACCATCAGCTGCTCATTTCCCCGCAAAAAGAGACTGGCAAGGCCTGCGGCGACGAGGGGCGCAATCAGCCAGTTGGACAGGATGGTGACGAGGATCGGTTTGGGATTGGTCCGCAATTTGCGCAACTCGGCAAGCTGCAGGTTGAGCATTGCGGGGTACATCATGAGGAAGAGACAGATGCCAATGGGAATGGAAACGCCACGGATTTGCCAGGCATTAATCGCTTCGCTCAATCCGGGCATTACTTGCGATAGCAGCAGGCCAAGACCCATGCATGCAGCCACCCAAAGCGCCAAGTACTTCTCAAATCCCCTCACAAGATCTCTCCTCTCTTCGCACTGCCTTGGCGATTGACCAGGATTTGCCGGAATCTAATTGGGACAGGCATATCCACAAACTCTCCTTGAGGCTTCCCGCGTTGTCAAGGCTGAGGCTGGTTCGGGGTCGGGTCTTGTATTTCAACATTCTGAGGTCGGGGTCAAGTCTGACATCTGACCATCCCAGCTTCAGTGCTTTCTCTCTGGCGATGTTTCGTCAATCACTGCGGACAGCCGTTGCAGTTCGCTGATTAAGGACTCGAGCTTGGCACGTCCAAACGCCTTCACGATCCGTTGGGAGAATGCGGTCTGCTCGGGAGCAATTCTTTTAATGGCGTCGCGTCCTGCTTGGGTCGCTGCCAGCAAAGGAGCCCGTTTATGTGCTGGGTTGTCTGAGCTTGCCAACAGGCTCTCGGCCAGGAGGCGATTTGCCACCCGTTGCACGGCTTGCCTGGATATCCCCATCTGTCGGCTGATGCCTGAGGCGGTTTGTGGCTCACGCAGACATGCGCCAAGCACTTGCCACCGGGCGACAGTGAGGCCGACAGGCCTCGTCAGCGCCTCTCCAGCGCTGAGCATCTGACCGTTCAGTTTGAAGAGGCTGAGGGTGAGTTCGGCACCGAGCGCTGATTCGCTAGCCATTGTTGGCACCCTGCATCAGTCCGAAGAACCCGGCCGGGTTGTGCTCGCCGTAGAGCGCATACCAGTGGGCGACGGTCGTTTTGTCGTAAAAGCCCAGCAGGGTGAAGATCTCTCGGGCGAACTCAACCGGGGCAATCCCTGAGGCGGTGATGAGGTTGCCGTCGGTCACTGCAAGATCATGCTTGTGCCGAGCGGCACCGGTGTACGCGGGACACTCAAGCGTCTGGACAGCATTGGATGTGTGGTCAACATCGTTCAGCAAGCCCCCACGTGCTAGGCCAATGGTCGCACCGCAGATCGCAGCTACAGGAACGCCAGCGCCAAGGAACGCTTGCGCTGCTTCAACAAACGCCATGTTCTCGCCAGCTAGCCACGTATCCGCTCCGGGAAGGATGAGCATCTCACTGTCCTGCGGCTGGAGGTCCGCCAACACCATGTCAGGCGTCATTAGTATTCCGGCCTTGGTACGAATTGGCTCGGCAGATTCTCCGACAAGTCGGATTTCGTAGCTCACAGATGACGAGCTCCAGTCGCCCGACCCGAGATGGGCGAGCGCAAAGCCAGCCTCCCAGTCGGCCCAGGTGTTGTAGATGGCGACATGCACGGTGCGATTCATAATGACGCTCCTTCAATACGACAACAGGTTACCATTATGGCAACACGTTGTCAATAAAGGACATCGACAAGGTGGCGGTGATATGAGCGATCAGGTTCGGGGTTGCGTCTTGAATCCAGCACGACCGGGGCCGGGTCCTGCAAGGCGGCAATGACTTCTTCTCTAAACGACGTGTCGAGATCGCGAGGAGTACAACAACGTAACCCTCGAGCAAGTTAGTGAGATCAAGTGGGAGGCAACCCGGCCAGAGGATCGTCAAGACGTTACGGTTGGGTTGATTTCGCACGATGCCATGAAGCCCCGGATGGTCGACTTCGCCACGCAATATGAGGAGCAGCTGGCTGGATTCCGCCGAGTAATCACGAAAGGCACTACCGGAACAGAAATCAATAAGCGTTGCCATACACTGCGCGAAAACGACAAGATACGCCTTTGCCAGTCAGGCCCCTATGGGGGCGATTTGGAGATTGCAGCTGAGATCCTAACGGGAAGGTGCCAAGTCGTCGTGTTCTTCGTCGACCCGCTTCATCCACATCCGCATACGGATGATATCCGAGTGGTTTTCGCTGCGTGCATGCGGGCGGATTGTGACGTGCTGTTGCTGTCGAACGAACGACAGGCACGCGATTGGTTTGACTCTCTTCAGTTCTAGCGATGCGTCTAGCATTTCGACATTGCCGGAATCTACTATAAGATGTCCACGGACAACTGAACCAAACAACGATTGACGTGGGAGTGATAGGAGGGAGGCTTGCCGCATGTCTGGGCTCGGGTTGAGGTTTCTGATCTATATGGTTCTCTGGCTGGGATATCGGATGCTCTCGAGGCTGCTCTACCGCGGCTACCGACGTTATGAGAAATGGGAGATTCACGAACTCTATCCTCAGTACAAGCGCACGCTGAGGAGGTATCAATGGCTGTCCATCGGCATCGCCGTGTTCCTGCTACTCGGATGGCTGGGACTCGTCGCCTACATGCCTGATCCCAGGCTCGCGCATGCCGGGGGCGTCATCTACGGATTGCTGTTGCTCGTCGATGCGACCTTCGCCTGGGTGACCGGCATCCGCTCTATTGAGCCGCGGTTCATCATCGAAGAGCAACGCACCTGGCGGTCGAAGCTGCAGCTGGCGATTGCCGCAGCTTGCCTTGCAGTACCAGCCGTGCTTTTAGCAACTAGCATCGGATGAGTTCTGAGTGATGGGAACAGGGGTAGCAATTTCGGTCACACACAATACTCAATTAGGCGCGACGGATTCGGGGTCGAGTCTTGTAATTCAACATGCCTAGGCTCGGGATCCCGACTTGTATCAAACAGTCTGTGAATCCAAAGAGATGCCAACCATGCAGCTCTTCTAGATTGCCTTCACGGTTTGAAGTTCGGATTGGTCTCTCGCCGTTCGCCGCACAAGACTGCCGCGACAGGCTTGAGTTCGTCAGAACCCAAAACGTCATTCGTGTATTCGACGAAAAGAGTCAGGCCGTTCGCACCCGCGGATTTCTCACCGGAAGGTCAGTCATGTTGGTTCTGATCCTGATTCCCTCCTTGGCCCACCCCGGTCAGGAGGCGGTTGCCCAGAAGCCTTTGGGTGCCGGAATGTTCTCGATCGTCGCCTGGTGGATCGTGGTTCCAACAGGCTGAGCCATGGTGATTGTGTGCCAAGGATTCCTGCTGGGTGGCCCGAAACAGACATCAGCCGTTACGGCATCCAGATCGAGCACCATGGACTCAAGTGTGCCGAATCCATTGAGGTAGTGGGAGACGCAAAGGCCTTCTGGGAAGGGCGCGGAGAGCAGATCGTGCGGCCGCTCGATCGGAAATGGTGCGTTTTCGAGATGGGATCGAAGGAACTCCCATCGCCTGAGAGATTGCTTCATACGAAGCGGGATGAATTCGTCCATCTCCGGGAGCGTGTAGTGATTGGTTGCCCACAGTGCACGAGCTTCGTCAGAAGTGAATCGCCGGATCGCCAGCTTGTCACATGCGATCTCGACCTGTGCGGATTCACCGGAGCGGTCGGCAAAGAGGTAATTCGAGTACCAGGCAATCGGAAGTGAGTGAAGACGGTCGATCGCTTCGGCCACCGACGCGCACTGGTCGAGAAGAATCCGGGAAACGATGTTGTACGTGAATCCGGCAATACGCACTTCTGACCGGGGCGATCCCAAAGAACTCGTGATCGCGAAGCCGTGCTCGTTGATCCCGCTCGTTCGGCCGAACACATTGTCTGAGAAACTGATGTGAGCCGCCTTGCCCGTGATACGCGTCGTGCACAAGCGCAGTTCTTGCATTCCGGGATGGCAATCGTAGTTCACACCCATCTGAAGATGGCGCTCGGAGGTAAGATGCCTTGGTAGATAGAAATGACTACAGCCACCTTCAGCGGTGGGAACGCTTGGAGGTCCATCGACAGAGTAGAGCGTCGGATAGCGGGAGCCATTGACCTCAACGCATCCCCCGAGGAACGTCATCTTCTCGATGGGTATACGCGAAGTCTCCGATGCGCCTTGGATCTCTTCAGCGATGCCTGGGCAGTGGTCGTCTGCCAATCGCAGCGCCTTCTCCGCCTCTTGACGTGTGTAGAACTTGAGGAAGGGAGGCTTCCCGGAGAAGGAAGCTCGCCACGGGTCGTCCGACATCCTCTCGCCCTGCCAACGTCCCGCCTCACGTGGACTTCCCTCGAAAACGTCATGTCGATATGTCAGCGTATAGCTCTTCCGATTGCTTTGCGTTGCCATGGATGGACCTCCTCAAAGCAGATAATCCCGCTTAAACCATCGGAGTCAAGTTCCCTTCTGAACAGCTGGCAGCTGGGGTCGAGTCTTGTATCAGACATTCTATGAGTCCAAA
>JAHITR010000141.1 GCA_018817505.1 Candidatus Bipolaricaulota bacterium
AGTTCGCCAGTCAGTGGATGCAGATTGAGTAGGCTTCGAAACATGCGGTTGGTGAATGCCGTGGTGCTTGTCTCATTGGATGCATAGTGGTTCCATCCGCCCGGATCCTCGATCACGGCCAAATGAAGCGTTCCTCCGCGAACGCCCGGCGCGACATCTGCGTAGCTTGTTCCTTCGACACCGAAAGGCAAGACGAGGGCATCGGCAGGTTGTGCGACGTAGCCTTGCCCTGCTCCGGTCACAGCAAGACTACTGAGCAGAAAGATTAGGACCAATAGCTTTCTCATGATTGTCTCCCTCTTCAGCGATATGGGATGAATTTGGGCTACATCTTCCCATGTTAGTCAGATCCATTGGCGCGAACAACCTCAATCAACTGAGGGCCAAAGATCCTCCGCCAGAAACAACCATTCGAGGTTTTGCGGCAACGAGCAATTTGCGTCATGCTTCAGTGCACGACTTGAACGTAGAAGGTGATCTCATGGAGCGTCGTCATTCGATCGAGGTGTCCGTCGCAAATGAACGGCTGGGTGCTGGCCACCCCGTACGCGTGCAATCGATGACCGACACGATAACGGCAAACATCGAAGCAACGGTCCGCCAAATCCTCGCGTTGGCGCATGAAGGCAGCGAGTTGGTTCGCCTCTCGGTGCTGGATGATGAGGACGCAATGGCCGTGCCCACGATTCGCGCCCAATTGATTGACTCAGGTTGTCATGTTCCACTGGTCGGAGATTTTCACTTCAATGGGCACACACTGCTGAAGGAACATCCATCTTGTGCCAAAGCTTTGGACAAGTTTCGCATTAATCCAGGCAATCTTGGATTCGGCCAGTCCCATGACAGAAACTTCGCCAGCATTCTTGAGATAGCCGGAAAGCACGACAAAGCCGTTCGCATCGGCGCCAATTGGGGCTCCCTGAATGATCCTGTCCGCCAGCGTCTGCTATCAGAACACGCGGATTGGCCGCTTGAGAAGGTTCTTGAGCACGCGATGATTGAATCAACTCTCGAATCAGCAAGCTTCGCCATCAACATGGGATTCCCCGCGAACAAGCTCGTGCTATCCGCCAAAGTCAGTCATGTGCCGTCACTGCTGACCATCTATCGTGCCTTGGCGAAGAAGACAGACTTCGCACTTCACTTGGGATTGACAGAAGCCGGCACGGGAGAAAGTGCAATCATTGCTTCAACCGCAGCTATGAGCATCCTGCTGCAAGAGGGCATCGGAGATACGCTTCGGGTCTCTATCACGCCGCCCGCCCACATCAACCTCGATGAGGAGGATCCGCGAATCCAGGAGGTCCGGGTTTGTCAGCAGATCCTTCAGGCCAACGGGTTGAGAACCTTCGTTCCAACGGTCCGCAGCTGCCCCGGATGTGGGCGAACCCAGCGCGAGATCCACCGTTCCATGGTAATTCAGGTCAGTGAATTCGTCGCTTCGCGCGCGCTGGATTGGCGGATGCGTTTCCCGGGATCCGAAACCATGGTGATTGCCGTCATGGGATGCGTCGTGAACGGGATCAAAGAAGCCAAACATGCCAACGTCGGAATCAGTCTTCCTGGGCGCGCAGGGGAATCTCCGTTGCCGCTGGTCTTCTCAGATGGGGAATCGTACGGAGTGCTCCAAGGAGAGAATCCCGGAGAACAGTTCACTCAATTCCTGGAGAACTACATCAAGTCGCATTTTGGATCGCGCGTTGCCAAATAGGCCACAACAGGAACTGCCTGTTCTGTCATTCGGGGGGCTTGACCCGATCTCACCTTATTGCGTATAGTAACAATGAATACACGCAGCTTGCGGATAGAAGAGATCAGGGGAATCATGAAACACGAGAATCCTTCCAGCGAACAGGAGACCTGTGTCTGTCAAGAAACACAGTACCGATCGTTGTTCGAAGGCGTGCCCATAGGCCTCTACATCACGACCCCAGAAGGGCAATTCCTCGACGCCAATCCCGCTCTCTGCCAAATGCTCGGGTATCCCAACAAGCAGGCCTTGATGATGATGTCTGTCAGAGACCTCTATGTCGATCCTGCAGATCGAGAGCAACAATGTGCTCTGCTTGAGAAGACCATTCGCGTGCACAACTACGAGGCGCAGCTCGTGTGCGCTGACGGACAGTCGATTTGGGTTCACGATACATGTCATGCCATTCGAGATGAAGCCGGAGAGATCGTGTGCTTCGAGGGGAGCCTGCAAGATATCACACAGCAGCGGCTTTCAGAACAGAAACTCAACTTCATGGCTCGGCACGATCCGCTCACCGGCGTCTTTAATCGCTACGCCTTGTCTGAGGTTATCGAGCAAGAGGCATCACGCGCCCAGCGCTACCAACATCCCATCGGCGTGCTCATGATCGATGTCAATCGCCTGAAGGAGGTCAACGATCGGTTCGGGCACTCAACGGGAGATAGGGTCCTGAAGGTCGTTGCCGATGTCCTTTCTTCTTCCGTTCGAAGCTCGGATTACGTCGTTCGCTTTGGTGGCGACGAGTTTCTCCTGTTGCTTCTGGAAACCAATGGGGAGACCCCTCGCGTTCGCGATCGCATCCTTGAGAGGATGGCGCAGACCCAACTTGCAGAATCATGTCTCGACTTCCCCATTACGCTATCCATCGGCATTGCCTACTGGAAGCCTGACCAAGATGTATCTATGGAAGCCGTCCTATCTCAGGCGGATGACGCCATGTATGCCGAGAAGCGCCGCCAGAGTCTGTTGCACGCGGAACTCTCCCAATAGCCCCCGTAGCAGGATGCCGCGCGCTCCTAGGGGCTCCCAGCGAGAGGGCAAGGTTGTGATGTCCGCGAGGTTCAGGCCGTGCCCTTGGGCCATCTTCTTGTGTTCGTTACTGAATGATCGTCGCTACAATGAGGGCGATAAACGCCAACGAGAAGAGCCCGGGGATCCATAGCATGGCTGCCTGCGAGAGATGCCGCGTGATGGCTGAAAACCTTGCAGCTTCTGGGTTCCATTCCCCACAGATCCACGATGCGCCGGGGACACTCACTTGCTCTCCCAACAACAAGCGGTGGATACTGCGATGAAATTCCGTTCCAGCAAACTGACTTTCGATGCTGCGCAACAGACGCTGCCAATGACTGCATTCTGCATGAAGTCGTGACTGAACAATCCCCCAAATCACTGAGATAAGAAACCCCAACACGGCCGTGCCTAGCCCAATCACCGGTTCAGCAGCGTCAATCAACGCCCATAGCGCCCCAAGAACCAAGATTGAGCAGGCCACCACCGCACCGGAGAAGACCATCCACTTGCTCTTCTCTCGAGCGGTCGTCGTACTCGAAATCGCTCCGAACAGGTGAATCCATTGCTCGAGTTCCATTGCTATCCTCCTAAACACTCTCAAGTCTCTTCAAGATGAAGCTGATGTTTCCACCCGTTAGTTCGTTCAAGAAGAGACAATTTTCCCGGATTGGTGAAAAGTTGACTCTTTCCTCAATCATGAGTAGGGTACATCCCGAGGTTTGGCAGATTGCAGACTCGCCTGCGTCTGCTATGGAGTTCGTGTGTATGATCGGACGTTGATCCAGAGAATTCTTGGGTGTGTCACTGACCACGCCGCAAGTTCCTCTTTATTCCGGAGGGGGGTCGCATTGTGTTTTCAGACCCCAATTGCCCCTGAAATCTCAACCTCCACCTCTGAGATTCTCGACTTTGCCTCTTTCGGTTTGTCCGATCTGGAACTACAAAGAACGTCATCGCGCCTTAGGGACGGCCTGCAGATTTCTGGAGATCAGTTTCCCAACAGTCGGCGCTTGGGCAACTGCTACTATTACCCCGACAGAAGCAGACCTGATTACCTCAACTTCATTCACCCAAGCAAACGTCGCTTCATGGCGCTAGGAGGGTGGACACATGGAGATTCGTTCGTTGTTCCATTCTGGCAATCCCCGTCAATGATCGGGCAAATCATTCTCGATGACCCCAATGACGGAAAGATCCCTTCACATGCCCGCAGGCAACGCCTAGAGGAAGTCGCAAACATTGCTGCAGTTGCACTGCGTGACGCCTGCGACTTGGAGGCTCTCAACGAGGAGCACGGACTGCTGCGCTTTTTCGCAGACTACGCAATGACCGGATTGCTAGTGGTGCAGGACCAGAATATCCGATACGCCAACGACCAGATGGTTCAGATCCTCGGATATGACAAGACAGATCTCTCGCGTATGAATCCGTGGTGGAATTTCGTCCATCCTGACGATCGTCCCTTGTTGTGGACCCCCGATCCTACCCCGATGGAATCAAAGACGAGGATCCGGGCGATCCGCAAGGATGGCCGCGTGCTTTGGCTCGTATCGTGTGTTCATTCTGTCCTGTATGGAGACACGCATGCGTCTGCGTATCAGTTCTACGATGTCACGGATCGAATCAAGGCGGAAGAGTTGTTGAAGGAAAAGGCGCTCCGCGATCCGCTCACGGGATTTCGAAATCGTGGGTACTTCGATGACGCCATTCAGATCGAACTTCAGCGATCCAAGAGATACCGTCGTGAATTCACGTTGGCGATGGCTGATCTCGCAAATTTCAAGCAGGTCAATGATCAATTGGGGCATCAGGAAGGTGATCGTATCCTCGCGGGGATCGCAGGAGTCGTGCGCGAGGGCCTCCGCGACAGCGACTGGATTGTGAGGTACGGAGGGGACGAGTTCCTGCTGGTCTTGCCGGAGACAGGATCATCGCTCGATGGACTCATCTCGCGCCTCACGCAGAGCGTAGACGCTTGGTGCGAAGATCACTGTAGCCAGATCGCTGTGGGCATTGATTTTGGATGGGCCACCTGGACGGCTGCAGCGCAACAAACCATCCCGGATTTGATTCGGACCGCTGACGCCATGCTTTATGAGCGCAAAGCGCAGCACAAGGAAAATCAGAACAGGTCAGTTTCCGCCTCTGCGGATTCGGGTGGCTCGGAGACGCGATAGAGGCAATCTGCAGGGCCAATATCACACCAACGGCACTCGGCCCATGTCGGCGATTTCGGGAGGGGCTTGGCTCCACCTACTTTGGCCACCAAATCCACGAATCGGGCCCGGAATCTGTCATCAAGACCCGATGCCGGAATGTCCACGCCATTCGTTTTGTACACCACGCGCCCTGAGAGGATGACGTTCTCACAAAGCGGATTCCGAATGGGGAGCAGGAGCATGTAGACGAGAACCTGTAATTGATCTGAGGTGCGGGGTCGTCCGGTCTTGCAGTCTTCAATGACCCCGAAGTCGTCCTTGATCGCCAGAATGTCAGGCTTTCCAGACACGACGATGCCTGTCTTCCCAATCCGCCGGAAGGCATTCTCGTCCTCAACGTGGACCGTGTATCCCTTGTCGAGAAGTTCATCCCGCCGCGCATTAACCAACTCGCGATGATCGATCGTCCATGTGGCCACATCGAATTCCGTCGGCACTTTGTCGTAGTCCTTGTGATGGGCGCGAAACCACGATGACCATTCGCACATCGATTCTCCAGCCAGCAATTTGGTGAGCCAAGTTACCCAAATGTAGGGATCCGTTCTCAGAACAGCCATTGCCGCCTCCTGGTCACGCATCGTAAGGCTAGGGCCTGTTCATGGCAACGTCAAGTGAGATCTGCAGAAATCAGGCGTTATTGGACGATCTCAATACTCACAACATCGCCATCTTGAAGATCGTAATGCTCTCGAAGGCAGATATCCGTAGCAATTTCCACGACTGCTCGAGAATGGCGTCCCTCTCCCGTTTCGTTCTTGTCAGTTCGCAAGATCACAGCCCTTCTACCGAAGATCGTACAGCGCACAATGGTCACGCAAACTGTTCCCCCGTACGCTTCAGCCTCAAGGCGAATGCAGTTCTCTGGAAGATCGTATTCATGCTCCAGTTGGATATTGAGCGTTCCTGGAAAGAGATACATTCCCGTTTTTCTTTCGTGATGGTCCTGCAATCTAGCAATCCACGTTCCAAAATCCCCGATGCCTGTTACGATAACGCCCTGAAGAACAATGATCTCACCTTCTCACCGGATTGGGAGGAAGGCCAATAGAAATGCGCCGTCTCGGACGGCGCTGATCACAACATACGTTTTCTGGCAGTTGTTTGTCAAGGGGAACTGGTGGGAGACACCAGTTCCTTGGAGTTTTCGTTCTCAGAACGAAAACATCCTGGCATGTGAAACATCAATTCCTCGTGCTTGTCAACAGGAGTCACGTTGGAGACTCCAAGGAACTCGATCATAGCGAGAGTCCCAGCGTCAAGTAGATGTCGATTCCCCGCGGAGTTCATACAAGGCTCGAGGATCTGTGCTCAGTATTCGCGGCAGCTCGATTTGGCTAACCAAGAGCCTTAACGAAGATGGCCTCACGTCTCACTACGGCAAATCCATATTTTTCGTACAAATGGAGCGCCCCCGTCAGATTCTCAGTGTCCACATCCAAGGCAGCTTGGAGTAGCCCTCGCTCAAAGAATGTGGAGAGAGTGCCTGCCATCATGGCATCTGCCACACCGCATCCGCGCCAATCGGGGACAACGCCAATCGCCTCAATCCAACCTTGCGTGGCGTTTGGAGGAACCCAGTTGATGCATACGCCAATAACCTCGCTATCGTGCGCAACGAGCCACGACATGTCAGCTCGGAATTGGGGAACTCCGACGAATCGACTCATCCACATCTCTTCGCTCATCGTTGGCAATCCCCAATGACCTTCAAAGGTCTTGTTGAATGCGGATCGAGCGGATTCACGCCACTCATCTTTTCATGGAGTGAGGGACAAATCGGAAGGCATGGCAGGTTTTGCGATGGATAGGACTAATGGCGCCTGCATTTGAAGCGATAGCGCACGGGCATGAACCCATGCTGCTCGAATAGTCGAACGCGGTCCAGACTCATCGGGTCGCAACTCATGCGCATGGATTGCAGCGCAGCATCTGTTTCACGCGCCATATGAACGCGACTCTCCATCCAATTCAACACAGCTGTTCACAGGCCTTGCTCATAATGATCTGGGCGCACAACGCCAAGCAACGAAGCGACTTCGTCATCTCCAGAAGCTGACGGCAGGAAGACTAGTGCCGCTGCAATCGGCTCCTCTCTCTCAGATAGAACGACCAGGCTGTCTGTCACAAGCCGGTCTCCAAAACAATCCAAGATTCGAGCAATCCCTTCATGCGCCGGAGATTCCGCCCCTGTTTCCTTGGCTGACTGCTCAAGCAAGGCACAAAGCCCCGCTATGTCAGTCTTTTCTAGAGGACGCGTGCGATACTTGAGTTGCTCAAGACGTCTGAAATCGAGCGTGGGCATGGTGCTGGTGGCTCCCGGAAAGGGCAAGGACTACCTTGGTGATTCAGACAGATACGACTTCCGTGACGCCGGCAACTCTTTCTTTGAGAAGCCGCTCGATGCCGTTCTTGACCGTCATCTGAGACATTGGGCAACCATGACACGCTCCCTGCAAGCGAACGCTCACGATCCCATCTTCCGTAACATCGACAAGCTCGACATCTCCACCATCGGCTTGAAGCATAGGTCTGATCTCTTCGAGGGCTTGTTGTACTTCAACTTTCATGATGACCTCCATCTCTTTGCATTTCTCCAACTAGAGGGCTAAGCATATCGTCTCTCGCGCCATTCGTCCCATCGATTCATCAGACTTTCTGGGGCTCAATCCCTTTTCTCTTCCCTTTCCAGTATCATGGCACCATGGTGCCTCGCGGGGGGGAGACTTCAAGCTGGAATCCGCGTCATTCCGTCAAACGAAGAATGATCCGCGGATTCATCCGATTCTTGTTCACTTTTCTTGTGAAGGTCCGCATTGAGGGCGAGGACAACATCCCGGAATCAGGCCCGTTGATTGTCGCTGCCAACCACTTTCACTTCGTGGATCCACTCGCCGTCATTTACGCCATGCCCTGGCCGCTGGATTTCATTGGCGGTTTTCATATGCGCTTTGCTCCCCTCATTGTCCGGTGGCTCCCTCGCTTATGGGGACTCTATCGTGTACGCAGGGAAGGATCGTCAAGAGACGCGCTTCGCCAAGCTGAAGAAGCTCTATTGGCAGGCGGTATTCTCGGGATCTTCCCTGAAGGCGGCAGCTGGGCCACGGTTCTCAGGCCGCCACGCCCTGGCAGCGCGTTCTTGGCCACGAGAACACAAGCTCGGATCTTGCCTGTCGGATTGGATGGGTTGCCACAGATCTTCCCGTGTCTCAAGAGGTTGAAGAGAGCGACTGTCACCATCCGCATCGGCAAGCCGATCGGGCCATTTGCCTTGAGCGCAAAAGGACGTGCAGGAAGAGTTGAACTCGACCTCATCGGGGAAGCAATCCTTCGCGCAATTGCCGAACTCATTCCTCTCACGGTTCGCGGTGTCTATTCCAACGACCCCGTCCTCCGCCGGAAGGCTGAAGAAGTCGCAGCGTACCCTTGGGCTGGAGGCGCATTCATCCCCAATAGAACGCGCGCGCTGCAATCCAAGAATGAAGAGAAAGGAGCAACATGACACCGACGACACCCGTTCCAAGCAGGAAGAAACAACGATGGTCCTGGTACTTGTATGATTTTGGAAATAGCGCCTACGCTGCCGTTGTCTTGTTGGCGGTCTATTCTGCCTACTTCAAGTCAGAGGTTGTCGGCGGGGCGCGGGGCTCCTTCTTGTGGGGAATCTCGGTAGGCATTGCCATGCTCGTGGTCGCCTTGCTGTCGCCGATTCTCGGATCCTTGGCTGACTATGCGGGAACAAAGAAGCGACTTCTCTTCTTCTACACCGCCATGGCGTGTGTCTTCACGGCCTGCCTTTTCTTTGTCACCAAGGGCGCCGTGGTCGCGGGGATGGCTCTGTTCATTCTCGCAGAAATCGGCTACCGAAGCGCTCAAGTGTTCTATAACTCGCTCCTTCCTGAGATTGCATCTGAGGCTGAGATTGGCCGCGTCTCTGGAAACGGATGGGCCATCGGATCTGCAGGTGGCGTGGTGTGCTTGGTGATTGTGCTCGCCCTCATTCAGTTGATCGGAGGTGGCCTCACCATACGCCTGACCTTGGTATTCACCGCCGTCTATTTCGCCGTCTTTTCCGCGCCCATTTTCTTGTGGCTTAGAGAGCGACCGGCTGTTGGCTCCTTACCAAAAGGAAGGTCCTTGCTTTTATTGCCCTTCAAACGCATCGCCGAAACCATGAGGGCGATTCGTACTTATCGGGAGTTCGGCAAGTTCATCATCGCCTTTCTCGTGTACAACGATGGCATCCTCATGACGCTCAGTTTCGCCGCCATCATGGGGACCGTGCTGTTTGGCATGGAACAAAAAGAGCTGATTCTGTTCATGATCCTCGTCCAGATCACATCGGTGCCCGGCGCATTCGTCATGGGATGGGTCACTGATCGTCTGGGAGCAAGAGCGTCTCTTCTGATCTCGCTCGCAGGAATGCTGGGCGCCGTAATGTGGCTCTATTTCAATCGATCTGCGACTGGCTTCTATATGATCGGAGCTCTCGCTGGATTCGCACTCACGGGGGTTCAGTCCGTCAGTAGGGCCATGGTTGGCTTGTTGGCGCCAGCCGGCCGAAGTGCGGAATTCTACGGCTTCTTTGCCGTGGCCGGACGCACATCATCCTTCATTGGGCCTACTGTTTTCGGCATTATTGCCGCGCGCATGGCGGTTGTCTTTCAGAACCGGGGATTGCTGGATCTAGCTGCCGAACAAGCTGGGCAACGAGCGGCGATCTTGTCCATTGCTGCGTTCTTGTTGGTGGGCACCCTGTTGCTCCTACTCGTGAACGAGCGTGCCGGGAGAGCCGCTGCAAGCACGCGCTGATTGTCCTCAGACGATTCACGCCTATTCGGGGGCTAGCAAGAAAGGCCGCCGCCTTCCTTGCTGGCCTGATCAGATGATCCATTCAAGGTTTCCGAGAAACTTTGTTGTCGCAATGGGATCACGACTACTCTGTCGGGGAAGCCAACAATTCGTAGCTTCTGTAGGCGCGTTCTTCTTTGGATGGCAATAGGAAGTCAATCGCGCCCATACCGAAACTCACCACTGCCGAGTACACGTAGTCATACTGCGTGACATAGGTATAGGGGAACAATAGCGAAGCGACGCCTGCCGCCACATTGATCACGCCGGAAATGTATCGCTCAAGTTTGGCATTCGCCGCCATCTGCTCCAGAGCCATCGCTGCGTCGATCTCTGAATCGCAGGAATTTCGACAAGCCATTTCCGCTTCAGAGGGAATGGCTAGCGTAATCACGCCAGGAAGAGCGATCAATCCACCAGCAATGGCTGCATAGGTCCCCAATTCCACATCATCGAGCAACAGAAATCCGCCGACCCCAATGACGGCCCCCACTCCAATCGACGCCCACCCTGACATCATGCGTTCGCTTCGTGCGGACTCAGCCAAGTTTCCGAGAATATCTTGGGCAGGCCCTGCCACCGCGCAACTGCTTGCCAGCAGCAGCACCAAAACGAAAATCGAGCCTTTCTTGATCATTGCGCCTCCTTGAGACTTCGTCATGTACGGTTGCCCTCCAATGCGCGCCGCAGCATCAGCAATTGTCCGAGATGATGGGCGTTGTGATCCGCCACCAACAGGATCTCTCTCAGGTACGTTTGCCCTGATCCATGGGGAATTCTCTCAAACAGAGGCGTCTTGGGATCACGGGCAAGGGATTTAACTTGATCCAATTCAGACAAGAAGACGGAAACAGAGGTCTGCCATGCGGTATCTGACTCCGGAGCCGAGGTTTTCGGCCAGTGTTCGTCAGGCCATGGAGGCGTGACATGCTTGGGGTCCAACGTGAAGAAGAGGATATCCCACTGGGCGATGCGAAGATGCTCAAGCAGTTCCCAGGCTGTGTGGCGAATTCGATCAACACGAACGCCTGCACCTTCCACCGGGAATCCTATGAGAATGTCCACAACGGGAAGGTAGGCTTGCCCTCCTTCAAGCTGGGCGATGAGCTGATCTCTCAGAATACGGTCACTCATGATCGCTCCTTTCGCTGCTGGCTGCGCCCAGTTTACTATGAGTCTGCTCTTGAAGTGGCGTCCGGCTGCCCTGCCTCTGTCGTTGCACGAACCGCTTCTTGGCTCTGTTCCACAAATCTGCGAAAATAGCGATTATCATCTCTCGGCGGAATAGGATGAATCCGCCCATGTGGATGCGCTCCATCAGTGGGCGGTCTCAAAGGGGGACAGAATGAGTCAATGTCATGCTTGGAATCTCCGAAAGTCGGGAGGAGTGCTGATTGTGGCCTGTCTGCTAGGCCTATCTTTGGCAGCAACAGCTGCTCCCGTTCTACTTGAATCACCATGGCTCCTCGATGAGGGGCTTTGCATCTCGGCAGGCGACGTCCCCATGTGCGAGGCTGGATTCACTTCCGAGGACCTGTCCGCGATGGGAAGTCTGCACGTTATCGCAGATCAAGACAGCCCTCTTTTTGGCAAGACATCTCGGGGAGAGAAGCAGATCCATTTTGAGCGAGCCTTCTCTGCAGACGTGTCCATCAAGGTTGCCCTTTTTGCCGAGCTATCGGGCACCCTTCGCATCGAGGGAGGAAGAGGGGAAGTCGTCGTCCGGGCTGCGGCCATTGTGCTGGACGCGAATACCTACGTCCCCGTGGCAGGAATGGAAATCAATGCGACCACATCACCTGGCAAATTCAGTCATCTGATGGATGAGCCAGGCCGATTACATATTCAAGATTCAGGCGTCCAAGTCGCCACACTGCCTGCAGGCCACTACATCGTTCTGGGGACGATTGAAGTCACGACAGAAATGGCCAACGGATGGCGAAACCAACAGGCCGAAGCGAACGTGTCTCTGAATCTCGAGCTTCTGGCCGGAACCAATGAGCCAGAGATTCCCGAAGTTGATCCCGCTTCTCTTGATCAAGATGACTTCATCGTCATTCCTCTTGGCGTCGAGGGAACGTCCTACGAGCATCTCGAGCCGGGCATTCGCGGGGGAACCTTCTATGCATCCTCGATTAGCGAGCCCAAGGGATGGAATTCCGTAACCTCTCACGAGGATAGCACGTCGCAGTACACCAACATCATGATGCGTGGCTTGATCGATATTGACCCCAACACGTCGGCCATTGTTCCCGAGCTGGCGCGCTCCTGGGATCTGTCTGAAGACGGATTGGAAATCATCTTCTATCTGCGCCAGGGGTTAAGATGGTCGGATGGCGCGCCGTTTACAGCGGACGACGTCCTGTTTACATTCAATGATCTATACTACAACCTCGACGTGGATACAGACACGCGCGACATCCTTCGGCTTCCCGATGAGACCTACCCACAATTCGAGAAGATCGATGATTACACCATCCGTGTCAGCCTATCCGTTCCCTTCCGTCCTGTCTTGAATGCCCTCGGTAGCAGCATTATGCCCAAGCATGTGCTGGAGAACTCGGTTCACAAACTCAATCCAGATGTTCCTGCTGGACAATTCAACTCGACATGGACCCTCGATACGGATCCGTCGGAGATCGTTGGGATGGGGCCTTTTATCGTGGAGAGCTATTTCCCAACACAGGGCGTCACCTTGCGCAGAAACCCCTATTACTACCATGTTGATCCCAATGGCGTTCAGCTCCCGTATCTTGATCGCTATGTCATTCTCACGGTCGAGAATCAAGACGTCTCTCTTCTCAAGTTTCGCAATGGGGAATTGGATGCCTTCGGACCCCGTGCCTTGGATCTGCCTATTCTGACAGAAGAAGCGGAAACAAAGGACTTCACGGTTCTTGTCGAGCCCGATGTGCCTGTCTTTGGAACCTCATGGATTGGCATCAATCAGGACTATGGCCTCGCCGAAGAAACGAATGAGAATCTGCGCACGCTTTTCCGCGATCTTCGATTCCGAAAAGCAGTCGCCCACGCCATCGACAAAGAGACGATCATCCGCAATGTGTTCAGCGATCTGGCTGTCCCTCAGTGGAGCCCCGTCAGCTACTTGTCTCCTTTCTACGCAGGGCGAGAGGTCTATGGCGGCCCCGTCACGGAAGCGAACGCCGTGATCTATGAATTCGATCCTGCCAAGGTTGTGTCCTTGCTGGATGAAATCGGCATCATCGATCAAGACGGAGATGGATGGCGCGATTTCGAGGATGGAACGCCGATAGAGATCGAATTCAATACCAATCCGAATACAACGCGCGAGAGCATCTGCTTGATTGTGACTGACGACCTCCGGGAAGCAGGCTTAAATGTGGCGTTCCAACCGATCGAATTCAACAAACTGGTGGATCGTCTCACCTCATCATCTCTACAAATGGTTCTCCTCGGTCTTGGCGGCAGCGCCGAACCCAATAGCGGAGCCAACGTCTATCGCTCCGACGGGGGATTGCACTTCTGGCACTATTCAGCCGCGTCAGGCGACATCTACGACATCGAGCTCCTCATCGACGAGTTGATGTCTGCTGGCGTCGCCACGTTCGACAACGACGTCGCGTTCGAGGCCTACAAGGAATATCAGCTGGCGTACACACAGAGTGATCTCGGGCTAATCTTCACGGTCAATCCCGCTTTCGTTTATGCGTACTACAATCGCATCGGAAACGCCAATGTGGCCAATCCGACAGCAACACCATCGGGTGGCAACGGATTGACGATGGATCTCGTGTTTCTCAAGTAGGCCATACCGAATCTGAATCAGGGCGAAGCCACAGGCTTCGCCCTTCTTTCTTTTGCGGTCACGTCAACGGATTGCACCCGCACGACTCCATCGAATCGGCCTAGACCTGTCCGCCAATTCATCGTGTGCCCTTGCAGATAACACATCCATCGTTGTCCCAGGATGAAGAATCTGCGATCATGGTAAGCAGGATCATCCTTACTTACATGAAGCCTGCACGTTTAGGGATGCTTGCCCACGTCCCTGTTCGCGGAGGATCGAATGCGTCACCGTCATAATGTGCGTCGTGTTGTAGCAAGAGGGCTGCTGGCAGGCATCCTCGTCTGCCTTTCTGTTAGGGCGGCATGCATGCCTGGGAGCATCGACTCGTTATGGGTCCTTGAAGAAGAACCCTGCATCCGCACTGGGGATGTCCCTGTTTGCGAAGCATCTGTCATGTCCGAGGAATGGATGGCCATCGGCCAAGTCCATGTGATCGCCAACCAAGACAGCCCGCTGTTCGGGCGCCCGTCGCACGGAGAGCACCACATTCGATTTCAAAGGACGTTTTCAGTAGAGACGGAAATATCGGTGGTCATCAGTGCCGAGGTGTCCGGGGTCTTGCGTATCGAATCCGGGCGAGGAGAGGCCACTATTCGTGCTTCTGCCGTGTTGGTGGATGCAATCACTGCCCGTCCCGCCACAGGCACCGATGCTCTGCCTATTGCCCTTTACTTCAACGAGAGCACCGAGAATCTCGGGACGCTCACACTTCAGAATTCGGGGTCTCGAACGACTCTGCTCGCAGTAGGAACATACATTCTTGTCTGTGAAATCGAGACCTCAACAGGCATGGCTGTCGGTTGGTTCAACTATGAGACCGAGGCCGACGTGACCATGAGAATCGAACTATCCGTCGGAAGCGAACAGGCCATCGCCCTCAATGAGGAGCCCTGTGCTATTCCTGACTACATTGTTGTGCCTCTCGGCGTCGAGGGAACAAGCTACGCCCATCTTGAGCCTGGCGTTTGCGGAGGGATGTTCACTGCTTCGGCTCTGGGCGACCCCTCCGGATGGAATGCCGTCACCGCTCACGACGTATATACAACGAGGTTTACGAATATCCTCATGCAAGGATTGCTGGATATCGATCCCAATACAGGCATGTTGGTTCCTGAATTGGCTCGATCATGGGATGTCTCTGAGGATGGCCTGGAAATCCTCATCCCCCTGAGGCGCGGGTTGCAATGGTCAGATGGTGCGCCCTTTACTGTGGATGACGTCCTGTTCACATTCAACGATCTCTATTTCAATTCTGACATTGAAACCGATGTTCGAGATCGACTGCGACTTCCTGACGGGGCATTCCCGGCCTTTGAGAAGGTTGATGATTCCACAATCCGTATCGTGCTGACTGTGCCCTACCGCCCGCTTCTCGATGCCCTACGCGCCAATATCATGCCCAAGCACGTACTGGCAGACTTCGTCCACAAACTGAATCCGGCGGTTCCCCCCGGCACCTTTAATTCCGTGTGGACCCTAGACACCAACCCATCTAAAATCGTTGGCATGGGCCCCTTTGTGTTGGCTGGCTTCTCGCGCGGTCAAACCCTGGCCATGAAACGAAATCCCTACTACTACCACTTCGATCCGAATGGGGTCCGGCTGCCCTATGTCGACACCTACGTCGTTCAATGGTTTCAGGGACAGCGCTCATTGCTGCTAGAGTTCCGCAGCCGAAAGATGGACGCGTTTGTGCCCCCGAGCGGCGATACCTTCGCCCTCCAACGAACGGCCGTAGAGCGAGGGTTGACCGTTGTTGTTGACACGACCCTGTCAGTCCCAGGAACGTCGTGGATCTGCATCAATCAAGATATCGGTCTGGCACAAGGTACGGACGAGAACCTGCGCGCGCTATTTCGGGACCTGCGATTCCGAAAGGCCGTAGCTCATGCCATTGACAAGGAGTCGATCATCGTCAACGCATACGGCGGAATGGCCGTGCCCCAATGGAGCCCCGTTCCCATGGCTTCTCCCTATTACGCGGGCAGATCCGAATTCTGTGGTCCCATCACAGAGCAAGATAGCGTGGCCTATGATTTCGACCTCCAACAAACCATGGCACTGCTCGACGAAATCGGAGTGATCGATCGCAACGGGGACGGCTGGCGAGACTTTGAGGATGGCACGCCTGTGAACATTATGCTCAACACAGCCACAAGGATAGATTCGCCTGATTTCAGCACGCCCCTGCGAGATCGAATCTGTGCGTTCCTCGCCAAGGATCTACGGGCGGCCGGCCTTCACGTGAGCTTTCTCTCGCTTGATTTCAAGAATCTCGTCGAGAAGCTCCACGCATCCTCCTATCAGATGGTGTTGCTGGGGCTGGATGGCAGCTTGGACCCGGCCACTGAAGCCACCGTCTATCACTCCTCAGGAGACATGCATTTCTGGCACAATTCCGCCAATGAGGGCGATGGCTACTCAACAGAAACTACAATCGACGCCCTGTTATCCCGTGGCGCAAGCACCTTTGATGAGAGTGCTGCGTTCGAAGCCTACAAGCAATTTCAGATCGCATTCTCGCGGGATGATCTAGGCCTTATCTTTACGGTCAATCCAGCGTTTGTCTATGCCTACTACAACGATATCGGAAACGCCGAAATCGCCAATCCAATCGCCAATCCCTCTGGAGATAACGGATTGACCATGGATCTGATCTTCCTCAGACCAAACTAGCAAGTGGTGTGTACTCTCAGGGATTTGCGCCAGGCTTTGCGCTCACCAGGATGGATCCAGGCGAAGAACGAGAGCCGCCAGAGGCAGCATTTCGTCTTCTGCCCAGACCGTCACGTAGAGGGAACTCCCCAGTCTGCTCACAGCTTCTTGAAAGACCTGATTCGCCATCAATGCATCTGACAGTGCCCGATGATGGGTCTGATCAATCTTGAGGAACGAGGCAACTGCCTCCAGCGAATGGCTGACGAGATCAGGGAATGCGCTCCTGGCCCAAGCAAGACCATCGATCCATTCAATGAGGGGCATCTGCAGTCCCAGATTCGCAGCCGTCGCTTCAATAAAGCGCCGATCAAACGCATTGCCGCTATAGCTGAGAACTGAAGTTCCCGCCACGTCGTCAAGAAGCGCGGCCATCACCAACTCTCTCCCTGGCGCAGATGCCAGCATGTCTGTGGTGATTCCTGTGAGCTGAGTGATTCGCGGATCCAGTGCTTCCTGAAGATAGACCAGAGATGATTCGGTTTGGACAACCTGGCCGTCACAGACCCTTGCCCACGCAGCTTCGATAATCGAGCATGTCGCTGGATCGTAGCCACTCGTCTCAAGATCCACGACGTAGTAGCAAGAGGGCTGCGAGGATAGCTGCACTGACCCCCACTCGCCGGATGCAAGATCCAGCGATGCAGGCTGACATTCGGCTGTGACTCCCATCTCGCTCTGTGTGGACAGTGTGAGGCGTTGCCCGGAGGAACTTGCATTGAGCAACAGGATGTCCAAAGCCTCTGCCTCTAGGTTCGCAAGGAACGTTCCACTAGTAACCAAGACAGCGCCTGTGCGGGAGTTCGCCGGATTAAGTGGCGCCCGGCCAAAGTCGCTCGCGTTGTCGCCGCAATCCCGAAATGGCTCGCCCATCGTATCCCCATGTCTTCGTTGCAGCGATTGACCTTCAGGCGGCACCTTGGCTGCGTTCCCATAAGCGAGGAAGCTTGAACCCCAACCCACGGCATCAATAATGTCTCCCCTCCCCGGGGCCTGATCGAGGATGGCAACAGCGCCTCCTGAAGCATTCAGCATCATGCTGGAGTAAGCGTTCCAATCTGCCGAAATTTGTATCTCCGCTGAATCTCCCAATGTGATCAGATAATAGGCATGAGGTTCAATCGTCGCGCCTTTCGGAAATGATCTGAAACGCCACGGATCCTCCCACGAAACTCTGGTTGCAGGGTAATAGCTGAAAAAGAATTCCTGAAGACTCACGACTTCATCACTTGGATTGTAGATTTCGAGATATTCGGGAGCACGTAATGAAACTTCAGTAATCAGTAGGCTCGGATTGGGATTGGCCGTAGCAAAACTCAGGCGGGCAAGGCAACAAACCGCACAAATCAACACGACGCAAGCGTTTCGTCTAACAGGGTGATCATACAACATCATGCTTCTTATTCTATGTTTTTAACGACGCCATGCAATGTCGCAGCAGAGCTTGACGAGACCCATACGACCTCGTACGTTCTGCGCATGCTTGATAAACACTACGGACAGATTGCTCAGGAATTTGGGTTTTCATCTCGACAGGTTCAGGCCACTGCCGAACTCCTTGAGGATGGATCGACAGTTCCCTTCATCTCTCGATATCGCAAGGAACGAACGGGATCGCTTGACGAAGTGGCCATCGCTGCCATCCGTGATCGCTTGCATCAGTTGCGCCAGCTCAATGAGCGGCGGCATGCCATTCTCTCGTCGCTCCAGGAGCGCGAACTACTTACCCCGGACCTCCAGGATGCGATTGATCGAGCAGAAACATTGCCTGAACTCGAGGACATTTACTTGCCCTATCGTCCAAAACGAAGAACCCGCGCCATGATCGCCCGTGAAAAGGGCCTCGAACCATTGGCCGATTGCTTGATGAAACAGGACTCCTCGTTCGACCCGCTTGCCGAGGCTTCCTCATTCATCGATCCAGAGAAAGGCGTTGAGGACGCAGATGCCGCCCTTGCAGGCGCACGCGACATCTTGGCAGAGATTGTGAACGAATCCTCCGAAGCCAGAGCCGAGATACGAACCTTGTTTGAGAAAACGGGCACGTTGCGCGCTTCTGTCATCAAGGGGAAAGAAACGGAAGGAGCAGCCTATCGCGACTACTTCGATTGGCAAGAACCCCTGTCCAAAGCTCCAGCTCATCGCATTCATGCCATGCTCCGTGCCGAGAGCGAGGGCGTTATTCGCCTGGTTGTACGTCCTGAGGAAGAGTCAACGATTGAAACCCTGTCACGTCGGTTCGTTCGCGGGCATAGTTTTGCAGCTAAACAAGTCGCTGCGGCTGTCGAAGACGGCTACAAACGATTGATGGCTCCATCGATTGAAAATGAGATTCGGGCCAAACTAACTGAGATGGCTGATCGAGAAGCCGTTCGCGTGTTTGCCGAAAACTTGCGGCATCTGCTTCTGGCCCCCCCTTTGGGACAGAAACGCACATTAGCCATTGATCCTGGCTATCGAACTGGATGCAAAATCGCCTGTCTCGATGCCCAAGGTCGATTGCTCACACACACCGTCATCTACGTGGTCGGATCTAAAGATACAGTGGCTCAATCCGGTCAGACGCTCGCTGACTTGGTGAAGGCCTATCAAATCGAAGCCATCGCCATCGGAAATGGCACGGCCAGCCGTGAGACAGAGGAACTGGTGCGATCCCTCGACATTGCGAAAACAATTCCCGTGGTGATGGTCAGCGAATCCGGCGCCTCTGTTTATAGTGCATCAGACATCGCTCGCAAGGAGTTTCCCAACCACGATGTGACCGTTCGCGGTGCAGTGTCCATTGGAAGACGTCTCATGGATCCGTTGGCTGAGCTCGTCAAGATCGATCCTAAGTCGATTGGTGTGGGGCAGTATCAGCACGACGTTGATCAAGGCATGCTCAAGCAATCGCTCGACGATGTCATCGAACACTGTGTCAACGCCGTCGGCGTTGAGGTCAATACGGCCAGTGTTCCCCTGCTATCACATGTGTCAGGCCTGGGACCCAAGCTTGCAGAAAACATCGTGGCCCATCGCGACGAGAACGGCCCGTTTCGGAAACGCTCCCAACTGAAGAAGGTCCCCCGTGTCGGCGCCAAGGCGTTCGAGCAGGCCGCCGGCTTCCTGCGCATTCACGACGGTGAAGATCCACTCGATGCCAGCGCCGTCCACCC
>JAHITR010000142.1 GCA_018817505.1 Candidatus Bipolaricaulota bacterium
AGAAGACCCCACAGACGCATTTCCATGCTATAGAGAACGATCTGAGAAAGCTCTCTGAATCGTATGAGCGGCATGATATCCTCACACTTCAAGAGGTTTTGTGGGAACTCTTGGTTCAGGGGGTACTGGCTCCAGGAAAGAACTCGCTGAATCTTAATCTTCCCTTTGTTCACGTCACGAACTACGGCGCACAGTGTCTGGAAGACGGTCTGATTCTGGCTCATGATCCGGATCGCTACATCGAACAGTTGAAAGGGCGAGTCAGTGGCGAGCTCGATGAACGCGTCACGCAATTCGCGCGCGAGGCATTGGTGGTCTTTCTAGCAGGTAGTTGGACGTCTTCTGTAATTCTGCTGGCTCGCGCTGCCGAGATCCTGTTCGACCGCCTGGCAGACATGTTGCTATCGAGCCAGCACCAGGGCGACACGCACATGCTAGCGACATCCGCTCGCTTCTCCCGAAGTCAAGCTCAGATCGTCATTCAGGCTCTATCGCTCCTGAATCTGCCCGCACAGGTCAGCGCTTCCGTCGAGCCTCAACTCAACGGCTTGGTGGCCCTCATTCAGATCTCCCGCGAGCCAGACGGATCACCTCGCTGGCCTCAGCCCTCGCGGGATCAAGTTCTGGGATTCTTCCTGCTGTTTCCCGAACAGTGCACATTCGTTTACCATCTGATGACTGCGTTGCAGGAGGATGCCACGGCCTGATGGGCAAGCGGCCAATTCTCAGGTTTCGCTCGAAAAGGAGTCCCATGTCTGTCGCCGTGTTTTCCACCGTGCTTGCTGTCATCGTCGGCGTGGTGATTGCCGCTCAGACGCTGTTCGCTGGAACGCTCGGGCACCGTGTTGGCTTGATTGAATCCGTGTTCATCATTCATCTGGGCGGGTTCCTCATCTCTGGTGTTTATTTGTTGATCACTGGCGGAGGCAATCTTGGGGCATGGAGAGCTGCGCCTTGGTACGTTCTATGTGGAGGCTTCCTGGGTGTGGTGATTATCGGAGGCTACGGATACGTTATTCCCCGAATTGGTCTCGCCTCCTCCATCACATTGGCTGTCTCTGCACAACTGATCTTCAGTGCCATTCTCAACCATTACGGGGTTCTCGGAGCCGTGCAACACCCGATCACCCTCCCCCGAGTCATGGGCATTCTCGTTCTTCTTGTGGGCACATGGCTCATTGTTCGCTAGCGCAATGGCCGATCAAATGGAGTCTCCCCACATCGGAACGCTGAACGAGAAGCCGCTTCATGCGTCTCTCAAAGCGTGGCTGGCTGAGCCCGGGGATCAATTCGAGGTTCGTATCGGACGATTCGTCGCCGACATCGTGCGGGGCTCGCAACTCATCGAAGTCCAAACCGGATCGACATCGCCTCTCAAACGCAAGCTAAGTTCCCTTCTGAAACATCACGCCGTGCATCTGGTCATCCCCATCGCGCGACAAAAAACGATCATCACGCTTAATGAACAGGGAGAGATCGTCAGTTCGCGGAAATCCCCCAAACGCGGTGAGCTACTTGACGTATTTCATCAGCTAGTCAGCATTCGAACCCTTTTAGGTGACGCCAATTTCTCTGTGGAGGCTCTACTCATCCATGTCGAGGAGATTCGTCGTCCACGAGGAAAAAGAACGCGCAGATGGAAAGACTGGGAAGTGCAAGAGCGCCGTCTGGTCGAGGTCCTCGATCACGCCACATTCCATCATCCCGGCGACTTCCTCGTTGCCATCCCCTCTTCGCTTGAAGATCCGTTTACAACCGCCGATCTTGCTCGTGCAACCGGTCGCCCGCGCCGGATGGCGCAGCAGATCGCCTATTGTTTGCGGGAGATGGGAGCGCTTGAGGCTATTGATCGAAAGAGAAACGGTATTCTCTACGTGCGTAATTTCCACTGCTGATTCTGAATCCGACAGCCCAGTTGCGTACTATCTGCGCGAAATGTCCAACAAAGCCAGGATCATGCCCCCCAAGACCAGTGTCGGCGAGGAGATTGCCAATAGCGTTACCCACGGGATCGGCGCGCTGCTCAGTATTGCGGGGACCGTTCTCCTTGTCGTTCGTGCTGCCATGCACGGTTCGGCCATTCACGTGGTCAGCTTCGCCATCTACGGCATGACATTGATCCTGATGCACACGTCATCTACGCTGTATCACGCATTGCACGCCCCGCGAGCCAAACGCGTATTTTGGGTATTCGATCATGCCTCGATCTACCTGCTCATCGCCGGCACCTACACGCCGTTCATGCTCATTCCTCTCTGGGGAGCATGGGGCCTATCGCTGATGATTGCCATCTGGATGCTGACCCTTCTCGGCATCGTGTTTAAGAGCTTGTTCATCGGCAGGCTGCGCAAATCATCTACCGCCCTGTATGTCCTCATGGGATGGCTCATCGTCGTTGCCGCCCAACAGTTCTGGCTACACATCTCACATCAATCGCTGGCCTTTCTTGCCGCCGGTGGGCTGTCCTACATGCTTGGCATCGTCTTCTATTGCTGGAAACGAATGCCCTTCGGCCACATGATCTGGCACCTATTCGTCCTCGGCGGCAGCGTCTGCCATTATTTCGCCATCTATTGGTATCTCCTGCCCGTGAACTAGAGAATCGCCTGCTTCAGAGATCTATGCCGCAGTTGGTCGTGTAATACGAACGCGTCGCCTTGTCTTGGCGATGTCTGCGCGACAAGTTCTGTTTGCAGGATGGAGTGCTATAATTGCACCATGCCCAAGAGAAAGACGAAGATCAAAACCAAGATCATGCCCCCGAAGCAGACGGTGGGCGAGGAAATCGCCAACAGCATCACCCACGGCATCGGTGCCTTGCTCAGTATGGCGGGAACCGTCATCCTCATCGTTCGCGCCGTCATGTACGGTACGGCTTTGCACGTCGCTAGTTTTGCCATCTATGGTTTGTCGTTGATCTTGCTGCACACCTCTTCATCCATTTACCACGGCCTACGGGCGCCCCGCGCCAAACGCGTATTTTGGGTGTTTGATCACTCGACAATTTATCTGCTGATTGCTGGCACCTATACCCCGTTCTTGCTCATTTCACTATCGGGCCCCTGGGGATTGTCGATGATGATTGCGATTTGGACATTGGCGATCATTGGGATTCTTCTCGCGACACTTTGTGTCGGCCGTTTCCGCAAGACAGCACTCGCCCTCTACCTAACCATGGGGTGGCTCATCATTTTGGTCAGCCGTGAGCTATGGCTCCATGTTCCTCATGAAGCGCTGGTCTTCGTTGCCGCAGGCGGAGTCTCCTACACGCTTGGCGTCGCCTTCTACGTCTGGAAGCGATTGCCGTACGGCCACATGATCTGGCACCTGTTCGTTCTCGGCGGCAGCATCTGTCACTACTTCGGCATTCTCCTATACCTGTTGCCAACGAGCTAGCGCAGCTTGGAAGCCAACAGATCTGGCTCTTCCGTGAATGGATACGGTATGCTGGGCCGGAGGATATGTCATGAGCCGCCCACAATCTGATGAAGAATTGCTTGCCCAGTGTGAGGTGGAGACGTTTCGTTCGAGTGGGCCTGGTGGTCAGAATGTCAATAGCCGCGATACGGCAGTACGTTTGCGCCATCTGCCTTCCGGAATCGTGGTGACGTGTCAAGAGGAGCGCTACCAGCTGCGCAATCGCCAGATTGCACTCGCCAAGCTCAGAGCCGAGCTTGAAGAGCGAGCTCGGCCTGTCAAGAAGCGCGTTCCGACGAAAATCCCACGCAGTGTTCGCCACCGCATTCTTTCGGCCAAGAAACAGCGCGGGCAGGTCAAGGATTCTCGCAAGAAGCCAGGAGTCGATGAGTGACACTCGTTTCGACGAAACCTCGTCTTCGCCGTCCAATCGGTACCTAGCGGGTCCTGATTCGAGTCACATCGTCGCCTTGAGTCGTGCAAAAGAAACGCGCTGCTCTGTGTGAAAGCAGCGCGCCATTCTTCTCAATTCTCAGGTCGTTACTTGTTCTTTCTGTCTTCTCTGAGCTTCACAACAATGTCTTCGGCAATGGAGAAGGGAACCGCTTGATAGTGTTCGAAATGCATGGTGAAATTGCCCCGTCCAGAGGTGATATTCCGCAATTCGGAGGCGTAGCCAAACATCTCCGCCAGTGGAACAAATCCCTGGAGGACTGAAGCTCCGGCTTTGGTGTCCATGCCCTGAATGCGGCCGCGTTTGCTGCACAGACTGCCTGTAACGGCACCGGTATAACTTTCCGGAGCGGTCACTTCGACGCTCATCAGTGGTTCGAGAAGCTCAAGTCCAGCTTTGCGACAGGCTTCGCGGAACCCCAGCTTCCCACAAGCACGAAACGCCTGTTCAGAGGAGTCCACTTCGTGCATCGATCCATCGACAATCGTGACCTTGATGTCCACCATGGGAACACCGGCATAAGGGCCTTCAGCCATTTCATCGATAATCCCGCGCTCGATGGCGTTGAGGTATTCGCGCGTAATTTTCCCGCCGGTAATCGTGTCTTCAAACGTGAACCCGGCGCCAGGTTCCGTAGGCTCGATGCGGAACTTCATGTGTGCGTACTGTCCGCGCCCGCCCGTCTGCTTCACGTGGCGGTACTCGTGATCAACGGATCCAAGGATCGTCTCACGGTAGGCCACTTGCGGTCGATCGGAAATCACCCCCACGCCAAATTCTCGGCGCAATCGATCGACAATAATCTCGAGATGCAGTTCGCCCATCCCCGAGATGACCACCTCGCCCGTTTCTGCATCCGATTTCACAATGAACGTCGGGTCTTCTTCAGCTAGACGGTGCAGTGCTTTGGCCAGTTTGTCTCGATCATCCCGAGACGCAGGGGCTACAGACACTCCGATCACGGGGGCCGGGAATTCAATTGACTCTAAGATGATGGGATGCTCGTGGGTACAGATCGTGTCACCGGTTCGCGTGTCTGCCAAGCCGACGACAGCTCCCACATGACCTGCCTTCAGAGCGTCAACGGCCTCGCGATCATTGGCATGCATCTCGAATAGGCGTCCCACGCGCTGCATCTTGTCGCGAGTCGAGTTATAGACGTGGGCACCCGCTTCGAGGACACCCGAATACACTCGCACGTAGGTCAGTTTTCCCATATGTTTGTCGGACTGCACCTTAAATGCCAATGCCGCCAGCGGGGCGGCGTCTTGCGGGCGTCGTAGCAACTCAAGGTCCGTTTCCGTGCATGTTCCAATTACGGGGGGCAGATCCGTGGGCGACGGAAGATAGTCCACAACGGCGTCGAGAAGCCGCCGCACACCTTTGTTCTTGAACGCAGAGCCGCACAGCACAGGAATGAATCGTCCTGCAATCGTGGCTTTCCGAATCGCTCGAACAAGCTCAGCGCGAGTCGGCATCACGCCTTCGATGAATTTCTCCATCAGCTTGTCATCCTGCTCAGAAATCATCTCGATCATGCGCTCTTCAGCATCTCGAACAACGTCTTTCATCTCTTCGGGCACGTCCTCTTCCCGAATCGAAGCTCCGCCGCCAGGTTCGTCGTCGTAATAGATCGCCTTGTGGTCGACAAGATCGATGACCCCCTGGAAATTGCTTTCAGCACCAATCGGAATGACTACGGGAACTGCATTGGCCCCCAGCTCGGCGCGGATTTCTTCTACGACACGTTCGAAATCGGCGCCCGTACGATCCATCTTGTTCACGAACGCAATGCGAGGAACCCGATATTTCTCAGCCTGCCGCCACACGGTTTCTGCCTGCGGCTGGACACCTCCGACAGCGCAGAATAAGGCAATCGTGCCATCGAGAACACGCAGGCTTCGCTCAACTTCTGCTGTGAAGTCCACGTGCCCGGGTGTGTCGATGATATTGATACGATGATCGCGCCAGAAGGTTGTTGTCGCAGCCGAAGTAATGGTAATGCCGCGTTCTTGCTCCTGGATCATCCAATCCATGGCAGCTTCGCCGTCATGCACCTCTCCAAGCTTGTGTCGCTTTCCTGTGAAGAAGAGGATTCGCTCAGTCACGGTTGTCTTGCCTGCATCAATATGGGCCATTACGCCAACATTGCGGATGTTCTCAATCGGGGTGATCTTGGTCATAGTCTAACTCCTTCGCGTGCCGTCCCATTCCTCTATGTATGACGGTTACGCCTCCACAAATGCAAATCCGCCTCGCTGGTTCAGCAAGGAGGGCTGTTCGCAAACTCGTTCCAGGAATCAAACCGGAGTGCAATTGCGGACTACTGGTTGAAGCTGAAGAGTACGCAACATCAACCTCAGTGTCAACGAGCTGGATCCGCTGGCCTTGGCCAAGGCGTCCATTGAACACCCATCGGAATGTCGGCCCATGCCTGCCTCATCATGGCATCCGCCGGAGTCCAGCCAGCCTCCCCATAGTACAGAGTGGTCAGCGTGGTAAGGAATTGGGTCGCCAGCAAAGAAGGATCGGTATTGGGCAACGGTGCCGTGTTCCACACCCCTGAGGCGCCGATCAGGTGATCATCGCCTAGCGTCTCCGGTTCTCGACAGCCTTCCAGACAGGCTTGGCATAGGTTAATCGCCGTGTTGACGTCGTCGACGTAGAACAGCGTGAGATCATCGCGTTCAAAGTCAATGTCGGTCAGCATTTCGTGAAGCCTGATCATGCTTCCCTGATCACCCGCCACGAGTTCCCAACAGATGGGGCCCACTTCGAGGCGATCAGGTTTCCCATCGATCATGACGCCAGTTGGGTTGAGATCATTGAAATAGGTCATTCCTATCGCCGCAACGGTGTGATCCACGTAGAACATACCCACAGCCGAGCGCGGGTGAACACGAACATAGATGGCCACGTCTTCTCGCGCCTCGTAGTAGATTCGGTCTACCTGGACAAGAGGACCGCTATTGGCTCCCAAGAACGAGCGAATAGCGCGTACAGGTCCTGAAATATTGGCAATGAACGCCCCCTCCTGAGCATTGAATGTGCCCATGTTTCGACTGCAGGCTCCGGGAGAAATCCAATAATCTTCACGTTCAACCAGGCTGGATCCGCCAAATAAGGACAGACGGTCGCACGTCCAACGATAGGACCAATGCCGCTCATAGACGGTCGTGCGGATGATCGAGTCTTCGGGATTCAGCTGCTCGCCGTGATCCTCGTTCCGGGCACCCGTCGATTCATCATTCCCTGCCGTGTTGTATGTCGACCGATACTCCCCCGAAAGCAAGTGGAAATCGTAGTCGACATAGGAGACGCCGGCACTCGGATCAAGCGTTCCATCTTGCAGGAACAAATAAACGAAGGTCGCCTCATCGGACAAGGGATCGACGAGTGCAATCTCTACGCCACTCCCTGCTTGAGTGCCCACCGGCCCTTCGATCGTCTCAGCACGCGTTCCAGCATCGTGAGCCATGAAAACGATTTCGTCATTCGCATCAAGAGTCGGGTTCGAATCCAATCCCGTGAACGTGTCAGGATCGCAATACACTTCCTCAAACACGTGGCTCCCGAATCCGCCGCGGCCTATCGCGTCGTCGCTCAGCGATCCGTAAATCTGTGCAAACTCCCGAATGTCTCGTTCGTCAACCTGGACCGGAATTTGGTGCCAGTCATCGCGATAGGCAAACGCGACAACTTCGCTTGGTAGGACGTCGCCCCATTGGAGCAACGCGCCCGCAATGACGATGGGAGATCCCTCTCTCATGCCATGAGCAGATGGGGCGAGTGAGGAGACAAGCACGACAGACATCAACACCAAAACCAATGTTCGTTCCTGCAAACTCACAATTCGTCTCATGCGGCCAGTCTACAAGATTGCGTTCGCCAGCGCGCCCGAGAAGGGATGAATCTGCTGGTAATCGCCACGCCTACACTTGCGCGTGTCCCGCAGGGCGGTAGAATCGCACCGCTCTTCGATTGTGCCCAAACCAAGTGAGGTTTTACATCATGCCCCTTCAATGTGGACTCATCGGTCGCCCGAAATGTGGCAAGACAACGGTGTTCAATGCGGTCACTTCGGCTTCAGCCTCTATGTTCGATGCTGCCGAGGCACACCGAGCAACCGTCACCATTCCAGACAAGCGGGTTCAGAAGCTAGTAGAACTCTACTCTCCCGGGAAGATCTCCCCGTCAACCATGGATCTCGTCGACATTCCTGGGCTGGAAGAGGGGGCCACTGCCGAGGGGGGACGTGGATCGAAACTGCTAACCCATATCAAGGAAGCTGATGTATTGATCCACGTGGTGCGCTGCTTTGAGAACGGCCACGAACCGATTGCCGCTCTGGATGATGTCGAGTTGATTGATCTCGAATTGATGGCTGCCGATTCCTTGACTCTGGGGCGCAAGATTGAACGCATGACCAAGCGCGTTCGTATCGGCGACAAAAACATCGTCCAGGAATATGAAGACTGTCGCCGTGTGCTCGAGCGCCTGAACGAAGGAATTCCTGCTCGCAGGCAAGGGCTTACAGCGACCGAACGTACGGCAGTGTTTGAGTGCACCTTGATGTCACTCAAGCCCGTGCTCTATGTGGCCAACGTCGCAGGCCCCGAGGACCTTGATTCCGAAGCTGTTCAAGAGCTACGTTCTTACAGCAGGGGAGAAGGCAGCGAAGTGGTCACGATCTGCGGTCGCGAGGAAGCAGACATCAGCGAACTGCCTGAGGCAGACCGCGCAGAGTTTCTGTCTGAACTTGGATTGCAGGATCTGTCTGTCGAACGACTCATCCACGCAGCCTACAAGGAATTGGGATTGGTTGACTTCTTCACCGCCGGAGACACCGAGGTCCACGTGTGGACTTGCCGCGCAGGGAGCAAGGCTCCATCTGCCGCAGGAAAGATCCATACAGACATGGAACGTGGCTTCATTCGCATGGAAGTCATCGCCTACGAAGATCTGATGAAATATGGCTCCGAAGAAGCAGTTGCCAAGGCGGGCAAGGCGAGACTCGAAGGCAAAGAGTACGAGATTCGCGACGGTGATATCGTCGTCATCCGTTTCTCGCCGCCGCGCTGAAATCCAATAGGAAGCGTCAAGGGAGGCTCATGGCGCAAGATCATCCGGCCTCCATCCGTCATGTGCTTCAGGAAATCGATGGCGGCCGTATTCTTGATGTAGCATCAGGCGTTGGTCAATTCTCCCGCCTCCTTGTCGATTGCCTCGGCAGCTATGAGCAACTCACTGGAATTGACACAAGCACCAAGGCAATTGAGCAGGCAAACGCAGGATTCTCTGAGCCCAACGTTCATTTCCAGGTGGCAGATGCAACAACCCTGCCTTTTCCGGATGGCAGCTTCGACACGGTAGCCTTGTCGAATTCGATGCACCATATGGCGAATCTGGAAGCGGTCTTTTGCGAGATTCGCCGTGTTCTGATTCCTAGAGGACGTCTCATATTGTTCGAGATGCACTCCGATGCTCCCAGTCCCGCATCGCAGAATGCGATTGATCTTCATTTGTGGGCCGCTGAGGTAGATCGAGCGCTAGGCAAGTACCACGAGCCAGTTCTGTCGCGCAAACAGCTGATGCTCCAGATCGACGCCCTCCAGTTGAGGAATCGACAATCGATCGAATGGTGTTCCAATGACGAGAACGATGATGTCGAAGGCATCGCTCAGCTCATGAAGCAGGTTCTGCAACAGGTCGAGGGCATGGACAAGGAAAATGCGTTGGCAGAAACAGCGAGAGCTCTCATAGAGCGCATCCGCAGTTCGGGTATGCAATCGCAACCGTTCGTACTCACGGTAGGATACCTCCCAACGAACCCCTAGACCGTTCCCTCTCCGGTTTCAGCAAGCAAGGCATGGATATCCAGCGGGGTTCCTTTCTCGGGAGCGCGCACCAGCGTGAGAACCCCACTTGAGCATTTGCTGGCACAGACGCCACATCCCATGCAGGCTGACTCGTCGATTTGAATCGTGCCATCCAGGAGAGAGAGAGCACCAAACGGACAGGCAGCAACACATCGCCCACAGCCTACGCAAGACACGGATGTTCGCCGCGCCACAAACCCCGAGGATGCCAGCATCGGCGTGCCATTGCGATGGGCTTGCATGGCACCACAGCAACAGGAACAACAATTGCAGATGGCATAGAACCGTCCTAGCATGGCGTCCTTGAAGAAGGCGTGATGGACATGCCCTCGCTCGTGCTCGGCCCGTAGAATCTCGACCGCCTCGTCTTGGGTGATCGCGCGCGATCGATTGGGATGATGCTCAGTCACAAAGGCCGCGAACGGCTCACCGACAATGAGGCAGACATCGAGTGGTAAACACGGATTTTCCATTGCAGCTCGACAAGGACAGTCCAATGCGACAATGTGATCAGGGGCGGAGAGCAGGATCGCTCTGGCCGTCGTGTAGGGAATGATGGTTTCCAAATCATGCAATTCGATCGGTTGATCCAGCGTGACCAACTGCTCGGCCGCGTTGAGGAGAACGACCTTGCCGTGATAGTGATCGGCAAACGCACGTTTTGCAGCTTTGCTTCGCCCAAACGCCGATCGCAACAGGTACCATGCCAACGCCCCCACAAAAGGCAAGAGCAGAGCGGGAACCTTGCGTTTACCCTTGGCGATTCCAATGTAGGCATAGGGCCAGCGTGTATAGACGTACCCGTGGACGAATTCAGAGAGAGAGTATCCCTCAACCTTCCGACCCGCCTTCCAGAACTCCCGTGTGGATCGTCGAAGCATGGCTTTCCTCCTCTGCCGTCGCCTTTCGGCGACCCGCCTACCGCCGATTCGTCCTATCAAAGGATATCGCGTCCCGCGGTTATCGAAAACTCTCGCAACTTCAGACTTGACATTCCCTCGCTGAAAGATTAGCATGTCGTCGTGTCATCATATGACATGACGACAGGAGGAGCCATGAGCCAAGAGCCATTCTCCAAGAAGCCCATGAAGAGGGAAACGCTGGCAGATCGAGTGGCCGCTGACATCACACAACATATCCTTGCCGGAGATATCGAAGGAGAGATGGCTCTTCCTACAGAGCCTGAGCTCGCGGAGCAATATGGCGTGAGCAGATCCGTAATCCGAGATGCGACTCGGCTCTTGTCTGCACGTGGGCTGGTTGAGATTAGACACGGGAAGGGCGTCTTCGTCACAGCATCTCAGAAGGAACCGTTTGCCGATGCCCTCATGCTCGCGCTTCGCAGGGACAATGCGACAGCCTGGGATGCTGAGGAGTTCACGCTGCAGATGTTCCCGGTAGCCGTTGCTCTGGCCACAGCCAATGGAACGGAAGAAGAGATCGCTGGACTAGAGTCGCTCGCCGAACGGTTTCTGCATGCGCTCGCCAAATCCAACGAGACAACGACAGAGGCTGAATTCGAGAGCTTGAACCAAGACGCTCAATTGGCATTAGACCAATTTCAGCTCGCCATTTACAGAGCGACCCACAACAAGGTGATGCATCAATTTGCCGAGCCGCTTCGCTCCCTTCGCAAACTCAGACGTTGGGATTTGAGCCATGTTGAGGACGATATGGACCAAGATACATTCCAGCAACTGGATCGTGTGTTCTTGCGCGAGGTGCTGTCTTGTCTACGAAGCGGAGACCCAAATCGAGCCTATTCCAAGCTTGCGCCGTTCGCGTCACTTCCACCTGAAGCTGTGGCAGCCATGAGGAAGACACCGATCGGCGAATCTCCACGCATCGTGATTCGCTCGCCACTGCCAGTACCTGAATTCCATGAGGACCTCACTGACTAGTATCCCCAGTCGTGTGGGCATGATCGGAGGTGTTCCCATCTCGCTGATGTTCAAAGGAAGCGCAGACCACTTGCTAGCCGTGCAAATCGGGCAGTCTGCTGAAGACTGATCCGGAAAGCGAAAGAAAGGAGGCCGGCCCCTTCAACATCCCCTGAGGACCGGCCAAGGATCGGCGCCTGGAAGCGCCTCAACACCGTCCATTATACGGAGGAAGCATGAAGGACGAACTTCAATCAGCCTTGATCGATCTCAATGTCGATTATGCCGATATTCGGTTCGATGAAGAGCAGAAAACACAGATCACCCTGAATGGGAGAGATGTCGCTCAGATGGCGCCATTTAGCCCTCGCGGTGGCCATGTCCGCGCGTATGTCAATGGAGGCAAAGCCATTGCCTCATTCAGTCGCATCGAGGATGCCCGGGAAGTCGCACAGCAAACTGCTGCGGCAGCACGACTCTCAGCCGCGCGCTGTACGAATCCCATCCGATTGGCCTATGCCCCGATCATTGAGCAGGATTTCCCGATTGTGTCGGCTAATGATCCGCGCAAGGTTTCACTGGCCGAGAAACATGAACTGGTTGCTCATTACAGTGAGATGGCCGCGAAGGCCCCCGAGGTTCTCATGACCCAGTTCATGTACGGAGATTCGTTTTCCCACCGAACCTTCGCCAATACTGAGGGAACGCTCGTCAGCTATGACCACCTCATTGCACATATCTTGGGAATCATCGTCGGACGCCGCGGGGACGCCGTTCGTCGAGCCTTCTTCGCAGTCGGCGGGTCGGATGACTATAGCCGATTGCTCCAGCGCGATGAGCTGCTGCGTCAATCGCTCGAAGAGCTGAATGAGTTGCTCGGCGCTCAGTCCGTCAAGTCGGGCAAATATCCAGTCATCCTGGATCCGTTCGGAGCAGGCATCTTCATTCATGAGGCCTTTGGTCATCGCTCTGAAGCTGATACCACGCAACACGATCCCTCTCTTCGTGAGAGGCTCACGCTGGGAACTCAACTTGCCACACCCATCCTCAACGTGTTCGACGATCCCACAATTCCAGAGCGCGGTGGAACCTATGCAGTGGATGATGAAGGCGTTCTGTCCCAGAGAACCCAATTGCTCAGCAATGGCCGAGTCTCAGGCCGCCTCCATTCACGGGAATCAGCAGCAGAATTTGGCGAGCCCATCACCGGCAATTGTCGCGCTTCGGATGCTGGCTATGGTCCTCTCATCCGCATGTCTAATACTGTCATCGAATCCGGTGAGCACTCCCTGGCGGACATGATTTCTTCGATTGACAACGGATTCTATGTTGCTGGTGGCGCTGGCGGACAGGGCGGTATTGATTTCACGTTCGGCGCACGTTGGGCTCGCCATATTCGCCACGGCAAGCTGGGGAAAATGGTCGCAGACGCCAATCTTTCAGGGAACCTATTCAGTACGCTCAAGGCCATTTCCATGGTAGGTAACGATCAAACGCTTCTTGAGTACTGCGACTGTGGAAAAGGCAGTTTCGATGGGGTTCAGATGTTGACACGTATTTGCGCGGGATCTCCTCATATCAAGATCGATTCCGTCACCGTGGGAGGTGTTTCCTAATGAACGTGCTTGAAGATGCGAGAGCCACAGCCGATCAAGCTGAATTGTTTTCAACTCGCCGCAAATCAGCATATGTCAGATTTGACGATAGTTCGCTCGCCCTTGTCGCCCATCGGAACGACTCTGCCTGCGCTCTGCGCGTGCTCCGCGACGGCAAGCTGGGGGCATCATTCGGCGAATCGCCTTCTCAGGCTGGATTGCTGGATAGCGCACTTGCGGCAGCGTCTTTCGGACAGTCAGTCAAATTCGGCTTCGCCACGGAACAGCCTGCTTGCATAGCACGTACATACAATGCCCAAACGGCAATGATGACAGCAGAGGATATCGTTGATCTGTGTTCAAAACTGAAATCCCGCATTCATCAGGCCGTTCCTGATGCGACCATCAATATGGTCTGTCAAGTTGAATCAAGTTCGCGCCGCGTCGAGACCACGGAGGGGGCGATTGCTGAGGAAGCAAGCACGTTGGCAGAGCTGGCCGTCGAGCTTCCTTTTGCGCACCGAGGGACAGACACGGGTGCTCGAGCGGTCGTGATGTCCAACGACCCAATCCACATACCCGATGAATGGATCGCTCAGCTCGTGGAAGAGCGATCATGGGGAGAGCAAGCCTCGTCTCCAGTCACAGGGCGCCTTCCCGTCATCTTGACTCCTGCGACATCCAACCTCCTCACCCTTGCCCTTGTCTCTTGCTTGTCAGGGCACGCTGTCGCCAAGGGAATCTCCCCGCTTCTGGACAAGACGGGGCAGAAGATCCTCAGCGACCAACTCACCATCCGTGAGAATGCGGGTGAGCAGGCCCTGCCTCTTGCCCGTTCATTTGATGATGAAGGCATCGCTTGTCAACGAAGAACCATTGTCGAAAAGGGCGTGTTGCTAGGGTTCTTGACCGATCTCAGCAGTGCCGCAAACTTGGGGCAGCCGTCAACAGGGAACGCAGTTCGCCGAACGCTATTCAGTGAAAAGATCGAGGATGCCCCCACTCCAAGCTTCCTTGGAGCCATCATTGAAGCGGGTTCCGTCCCTTGGCGAGAGCTTGTTCGCAGCCTGGAGGAGGGCGTCCTGGTCACGCACATGCTCGGATTGCATTCCAGCAATCTGCTGCAAGGGCAATTTTCCGTCCAAGTCACCGGATTCCATATCCGAAAGGGCAAGGTCGTAGGCTACTTGGAACGCACGATGATGTCCGGCAATCTGTTTGAGGACTTCACGGATATACGTGGAGTCAGTCAGGAGCGTATGCCCACTGCCCAAGGCTCGCTGGCTGTAGCAGGTCTTGCCCCCTACATCCTGCTAGACTCTGCCCAGCTGACTGTAGGATAGGCCCTCTCTTCATGAGCGGGAGGAAGCCATCGGCGCCTCCCGCTTTGGTGCTTGAGCCGTTGCCTCAAAACCTCTACAGTAGTTGAGGACTGGTGGAATCAGGAGGTTGTCCTATGTTAGCTCATCCGTTTGAAACCGATGTTATCCGTACATCCGCCGGGGATTTGACGATCACATTCTTGGGGCATGGCTCGCTCATGTTCGCGCTGGGCGAGAAGATCATTCACATCGATCCATTCAGCCGCGTGGCCGATTACGCAATTCTGCCCAAGGCCGATCTTATCCTAATCACACACGAGCATCAGGATCATCTGGATATTGCAGCCCTGAAACACATTCGCACGCCGAACACCGCCATCGTACTAACGGAGTTGTGTGACCAACAGATTGAGGGCGGCATCGTCATGAGAAACGGCGACATAAGTGTCGTTCAGGGAATATCCATCGAAGCAGTCCCCGCCTACAACATGATCCATACCCGCGAGTCAGGCGATCCATTCCATCCTTGTGGCCATGGAAACGGCTACATCCTCACCATAGGAGACACTCGCGTCTATGTCGCGGGGGACTCGGAAAACACACCCGAAATGCTGGCCCTTCGCGACATCGATATCGCATTCTTGCCGATGAATTTGCCCTATACGATGACACCCGAGATGGTGGCCGAGGCAACCCGGGCCATGAGACCGGGCATTCTCTACCCGTACCACTTCGGGAGCACGGATACGAAGCAGTTGATCGATCTGTTGGTGGACCAACCGGAAACAGAGATTCGCATTCGCGAGATGGCGTAGGATGACGTCTCGCCGGAGGACGAGGAACGGGACGTTGTCTTGGCGACATTGTCCTATCCCCCCATCCATGACAGGAGAACCATGCGCCTTGAAGATATCGGTCGAAATCGAATGTATGAGGATCTAGCCTATCTCTGGCCGCTGATCAGTCCGCCAGAGAATTACGCACAGGAAGCACGGTTGTGGCGCGCCACGTTGCGTGACAAACTGGGACCAGGACGACATCAAATCCTTGAGCTTGGCGTAGGCGGAGGCCACAACCTCTCCCACTTTGTGGAGGAATTTGACGCAACGGCGGTAGACCTCTCTGAAGAGATGCTAGAGAACTCCAGACGGTTGAATCCAAGAGTCACCCATATTCTAGGTGATATGCGAACCGTGCGGCTGAACCGCACCTTTGATGCCGTGTTGATTCACGATGCCATTGACTACATGCGTCAACTCGACGACTTGCGTGCCGCATTTCAAACCGCTGCCACCCACCTTCGGCCCAACGGAGTGTTCATCGTGGCGCCGGACTATACAAGCGAGAATTTCGAGGAGGGCGTCGTCTGCACAAGAACCGCGTCGGACCGCAACACCAAGCTCACCTATGTCGAAATTGACTTCGATGCCAATCCCGAAGACACGATTATTGACTCCGTCATGGTTTACCTGATTCGAGACGCCAAGGGCATGAGAGTGGAACTGGACCACCATGAAATCGGGCTGTTCCCGCTCAAGACATGGCTTGATGAGCTATCCGAGGCAGGTTTCAGCACTGAGTTGATCCCCACAGGCGAGCAAGATGATCCGACTCAGCGAATGCTCTTTGTGGGCACGCGCCGCAAGGGTGGTAGGTAAGCCTAGGAAATTGCGGCAAGTGCGTTGCCGGTAGCTAGATCGTAACTCGATTCCAACTTCGGTATCCACGCATCGACAACAGGTGAGAATTGCCATCAAAATCAATTCCCAACTCAAGAACGCGGACTTTTTCACCACGGATTAGGATCCACCCCCCAAGCCTTCCCCTCAAACGTGTACATACTGGACTCGCCTTGTTGACGATCGCGGTTCATGGCGTCATAAGACAACATTTGCTCGCTGTAGACACAGAGGTCATAGTCAACGGCTCATTTTGTGCCCACCGAAGTAGCCAGAACCCCGCCACCCCAGCCTACGTTGAAGTGCTCTTCTGCAAACGCATGGAGAAAGTGCGCTCCTGCGTGGACTTGCTCTGCTGAGGAGTCTTTCTCAGCACCATAGCCGGATAGCCACAAGCGTCCGACAAGAGCAACCAGAATGGCTGCGAAGCCACGTCGAGCGTACTGCTTGGTCGGGATATTCATGCCCCATCGTTCTACAAGACGTGCTGTGGAGCAAGCCAGACAATCCTTGAGACGCAGATGGCAGAGCGCGAGATCCTGCCAGTTGACTGAAAGCCAAGCCTATGCTACGTTTTACATACCAATCCAACGCACATCCGGAGTTCCTATGGCCATTACACTGCGCGCCATCACCATGGACAATTTCGCCGAATGCATCAAGCTCAGTGTAGGCGAGGATCAGCGAGATTTCGTCGCAAGCAACGTTTATTCTTTGGCAGAAGCCAAGGCAGACGGTGTGTCCAATCCGTACGCCATCTATGCAGACGACCAGATGGTCGGATTCATCATGTATGACTTCGAACCCAAAGAGAATCGGGGCTATATCTCAAGGCTGATGATTGACGCCCGCTTCCAGGGACAAGGGCACGGACGCGAAGCCATGACTCGGGCAATCGACTGTTTCAAAGCGATCCCCAAATGCCACGAAATCCAGACATCGTACGCTCCGGCCAATACGTCGGCTGAGCATTTATACGAGAGCCTCGGATTCGAGCAAACGGGTGAAGTCGAAGACGGCGAAGTCGTCGTACGCATGCATCTTGCGTAAACAGCACCACACCCGAGTAGTAGACTGTGGCGCAATCAAGCTAGAGGCACTCAGCGTCTTGCTTGACAAATTGAAAGCTCTCGCGTCGGTCACCGTCGTAGTCGCGATAGATGAAGGCACTAACGTGTCCTTCGCCTCGGAGGAATTGGATTTGACTGAGTTCAGGGTGTGGATCTTGCGACCAAAAGAAGTCGCGAATCGTGGGCGAGTAGAAAAGATTCATCGATGGGCGCCGAGGCTCCACATTCGTTAGGCGAACACCTCGCTCCGCTGCCGACACGACAAACACTGCATTTAAAGCCTCGCATGTGTAGGTACCCTCGTACACCTGAAAATCCTCCCCCTCACCCTGCGAGGAGAAGGCAACATACTCAGATGCGACGTCATGCATCTGAACGATAAGGCTAGGTTGATCGTGCGATCCAGGTAATCGAATGATCCGAATTTCATCCTCTGTCCACCAAGGCCCATCGCCTGATAGAGGCAAAACAGCCCCTGCGTTGAACGAGACCTCAAATGAATCACCCGTCTTGATGATCTCCAGAAAACTGGCTGAGATCGGATTGAGATAGAAGCCCACCAGCTCGTCCAACGCGGTAGGCGGAGAATCCAATCCCTTATGGCCTCTTTTGGCAGATCGACGCCTTCCAGAGAACGCGTCGATGACCAGGTCTCGTAGCGTCCAAGCGCAGACATCCTGCCTGTTGGTCATGCAAGCAATCGTCAGGGCCTCGTCGGGAAGACAAGCCAGCGTAGTCGTGAATCCCTGAATCTCTCCCGAGTGGCCAACATATCTCATGCCTCGATGCGTGCCGATATTCAGCCCATGGCCGTAGCCAAATCCGTCTTCTCTCCATCGCTGAACCTTCACCATTCGTTCACGCACAGCGTCAGAGAGCACATCTGATTGTTCTGCCAAGTTCCGTCCAAGTACGAGAAGGTCAACTGCGCTCGTTCGCCAGCCTTCGGCACCAATGTGTCGATAGGCTAGCCGCGCAGGGAAGAAGCCCGTCACTGAAGAAGTATCCGTCCTGTACTCGTACGGGCTACGCAGCTCTGAGGGGTACCTCAAGTAGCCTTCTGCCCAGCCCTCGGTCTGTGGAGGGGGATAGTCGAGAATTGCACTGTCAATCAATCCGAGCGGCGTGAGGATTCTTTCCTCCACGAATGCTCCGAATCGCCTTTGTGTGACTCGTTCGATCATTTGCGCCAACAAGAAGTAATTGGAGTCGCAATACTCATAGGTCGTTCCTGGCTCAAAACTCAGCGATCCCGCACAGCAAATCGCTTCGTACACATCATCAGGAGACGGTGGAGCTTGCTCGTGCCATCCGGCCATGTAGTAGAGCAGGACTGTGTAATTACGCAATCCGCTTTCGTGATGAAGAAGATGCGTCATGCGAAGTGCGTCCCCATAGTCAGGAAACTCGGGAAGGACGTCTCTCAGCCGTGTCTCGCCAGACAACACTCCTTCGTTCTCGAGCAAAGCAATGGCCAAGCCCGTGAGAGTCTTCATCACAGATCCTGCATCCAGCACCGAATGAATCGTCAGCGCCCGTGGAACTTCAAGCTGTGCGCGTCCATATGCTTTCGCAAGGACGGTCTCCCCATGAAAGGAGACCGCTACTGACGCGCCCGGATCCTGATCGTGGATTCGATTCGCCATTGCCTTGTCGATTGCGTTCAGAGACTTGGGATCAAGATGGATGCGTTGATTCATGTCCGCTCTCCCGTAGTGCTAGGACGATTCATCTTTCGGGTCACGAGTGACAAAGACGATGGCCTGGTTTGGACAGGCAGTCACACACACGCCACAACCGAAGCACTTGTCAGCCGCAAGCGTCGGTTTGCCCCCATCGTCTGCGTCGCTCCACGCATCAAAGGGGCATTTCTGAACGCACAGCCCGCACGCCACACATAGATCGGGAAGATGGCGAGCAATGTGAGAGGACTCAACAACACCATGATGGTAGTCGTATTGCTTGAGCGTGCCGAGAAACCAGCAACAGCACGAGCAGCAGGAGCAAAACTCGCTGATTTCCCCGTCGTTCTTGCGATAGGCGAGATGCACGAGGCCGGAGTCGTGGGACTCTCGGAGCACCTTCAATGCCTCCGTCACGCTCACTTCCTGAAAACTCGGCCACCATTCTCTGTCCTGCTCCTGGGAATGACTCACGGCAATGCAGTTATGCACGGGGTGATCACAATGGCCATTCTTCTTTCGGCAATCACAATCACCGAGGGCAATGGCTGTTGCCTGGCGAAGGATCTTCTCCGCTTCATCCAGCGCGACCACGGTATGCTTGACATCGACTTCGATATGGACGGGAACCGTCGTAGCCTTGTAATGATCGAGCTTAGTTGTGATCTCTTCTGATGGAGTCTTCTTTTCGGAACCCACACAAGCCTCCCCAAAACGTCATTGAGTGATCCCAGTGTAGCAGCCTCGCAGGGACTCTGCAGCACGATCCAAACGGCAAGCTGATGTCCTTTTTATGGTGATTTGATTCTGCTTATCAGACAATGCACTATACGTATGATACAGCAAGGAGGGAACCCATGAATCGCTTCTGTGGCTGGAGTGTTTGTCTTCTCATACTCATCGCATTTTCGTGGACAGGAATTGCAGCGGAGCCGAGCATCGAGTGGTCACGTACATTCGATGGCAGTGAATTTACGAGAGTTGTGGATGTCATTCCGACCTCTAATGGCGGATTCGCCATCTTCGGGACAACCCAGGTAGAGCCCGGAACCCATCAGTTCCGGCTTCTCAAGTTGGATCAAGCTGGTGAGATCGAGTGGGACTACGTAGGAGAGGAAGTCCCCTCCGTCGAAGCCTCGTCGATAATCGTAACTACCGATGGAGGCTACTTCATTACTGGAATCCAGCAGCGCGATGCTGGGTCGGCATCACACATCTTGAATCACAAACTATCTGCCATCGGCCAGTCCGAGTGGACGACTAGCTTCGGCATTTCGGGACGAGAAGTGCTCAATCCACTCCCAATCGAACTTCATCCAGGCGCCTTCATCGTGCTTGCCACAGCAATTGCCGACACAGGGAATGAGCTGTGCAGGATCGAGACAAAAGAGGGACACATCGCAGTGGGATCTGTCGGGTGTCGCGATCTTGGATTTCGCGTTGTCACCGGACTCTCTCGCCCTGCGATCGGCACACGCCTTACACTTTCCGCCAGAGAAGGCAGCGCGGAATTTGGAGATCGATCCGGACTGCTAATCTCGTTGCCCGCCACCGGTGTGTGTGGATCGATAGTGCCCATTGAAGGTCCAGGATCCGGTTTTGCATTCGATGTGGAAGAAGCTTCAGATGGGGATCTTCTCGTCCTGGGATCAGCATCCCTTGCCGAATCTGGAAGCGATATCTATGTCGCCAAGTACGATACGGAGGGCTCTCAGTTGTGGTATAGCACCTACGGCGGCAAATCCGTCGACTTCGGCGTCAGCATCGCAGCAACCGAGCAAGGAGGTGCCGTGGTTGTGGGTACGTCGTTGGATTTTGACGGGAGAGCGGGGGTGCTTGTATTCCGATTGGATTCGGAAGGCAATATGCTGTGGTCTGCCGTCATCGGTCATCGATATGATGCTGGGGTCTCTATCCATCGCACGCCAGATGGCGGATACATCATTGGAGCCAACTGCGGATCTGAGTCTGGATGCAGCGGTATTCGAGTAATCAAGCTCTCTCCCGATCTGGAATAGCCAGCAAAGGCCCAGGGCTCGAAGTGACTTATCCTCACTTCGAGCCCTGCTAAGAAGGTTGCTCTCGTATGGCTAAACCGTATCGTCAGGCTATGAACGCAATATGAAGAGACATTGAAGCGAATGTGTGCATCGCCAGCCGCCTCATGCCCTCAAAGAAAAGGCCGTCTTCACGAAAATTCCACGACGCCGTCTCTATTCTTGGAATTAAAGCGACGCGTCACGCTGGGCAATTCTTCAATCATGCGCATGTCCTGGAGGTAGATCGGATGTCTAGGAAGTTCGCGGCCTGTCTTCTTATCGTTCTCGCAATCGCTCTTGTCTCATGCACACCGGATAGGGCACCTTCGCGACAGCAAGACGTCGCTGCGGAAGCCATAGCAACGCCTTCCCAACCGCTGGATGAATTCCTCAATGAAGCGAGCCTCGCAGTTGTATTGCGCTTCCCAGAAACGATCACTCATCTTGGCATCGGCGAATGGATTGGCGTTCGCAACGACCAGCTCATGCCGCTTACGCACGACTACGAACGTGAAACCATAAGCCTTCTTGAAGATCTGATCGAACAACTTGCGCAGTATGACCTGTCTGCAGTCGATGAACGAAGCGCCTTGTCGGCACGTGTCTACGGCTGGTATTTGCAGGACTTGCTCCAGGCGCATCGCTACTCCGATCATGCCTATTCTGTCAGCACGCACCTATCGAGCTATCCCGACACGCTTGAGCGCTTGCTGACGCGCACACAGCCCCTTCGGTCATCTGTAGACGTTCAGGACTACATGTCCCGATTGGGACAAATCGGCGAGCGCTTCGACGAGTTGATCGTTCGCCTAGCAGACAGCGAGGCCATCGGAGCCACGCCGCCAAGCTTCATCCTGACCGCCGCTGCAGCCGCTCTCCGACAGACCGCGGATCAGCCGCCTGAGCAGTCTGACTATTACCTCCGATTAGGGAACGGGTTGCTAGGTATTTCGTCGCTGTCCCAATCCGTGCGAGATGCAACCCTTCGCGAGGCTGCAGAGATCATCGAGAAATCCGTTTTCCCAGCCTATTTGAGGCTGTCTCAAGCTGTCTCGTCCCAAGCCGTTCGCGCTGGAGATGCCATCGGCGTCTGGCGGCACGAGGGCGGCAGTGAATACTACGCCTACGTGCTTCGCAAACACACGACAACCGATTTGTCGGCAGACGACATTCATGCGTTGGGCGTGCAGGAAGTGTCGCGCATTCAGGGCGAGATTCGTGATGTGGCAGCGGCTCTTGGGTTCGATCCTGAGCTTGACATCCGAACGCTCTATGCCCAACTGACAGAAATCACAGGCGTAGCTACGGGGCAACAGACCGTCGCCTTCTGCCGAGCAACGATCGATGACATTGCAAGCATCATCCGTCCCGCCTTCTCTACGTGGCCCAATGCAAACATCGAGGTGATTGAGGGACAGACAAGCGCCTACTTCTCGCCTGGTTCGTTGGATGGCGCGCGCCCCGGACAATTCATTGCTCCAGCGGCGCGGCAACAGCCCCTGTTCGCATTGCCCACGCTTGTTTATCACGAAGCCATTCCTGGCCACGGCTTGCAGACAGCGTTCGCCTATGCTGCCGATCTTCCCGCCTACAGGGCAGGTATGGGATTCACGGCCTATGCCGAAGGCTGGGCTCTTTATGCAGAGCGACTGGCGTGGGAAATGGGAGCATACCAGGGCGATGCGTACGGCAACCTCGGCAGGCTCCAGGCTGAGTTGTTCCGTGCTGTACGGCTGGTTGTGGATACGGGCATTCACGCGAAGCAATGGACCTACAGGATGGCAGTTGATTACTTCCAGCAGAATACTGGGCTCGATGAGGCTTATGCACGTCAAGAGATCGAGCGCTATGCTGTAAATCCAGGCCAAGCAACAGCCTACAAGATCGGAATGCTGAAGATCCTCGAACTGCGTGATCAAGCCGAGAGAGAACTTGGCGAAGCGTTTGATCTGCCTGCCTTTCATCAGGCCATTCTCGAAGAAAGCGATGTGCCGCTTGTCCTCCTTGAGGAACTTGTCAGCGCCTACATCGAGCGTTCACAATAGCCGCTCTGGAAACGCAGAACCCGCCGGCCCCAAAGATAGCCCGTGAGAGGACACTGACCATGAGTTTTACAAGCACAATCAAGGTGCGTGGCTATCACGAGGATCGCTTCGGTCATGTCAACAATGCTCGGTATCTGGAGTTTCTAGAAGAGGGACGTTGGGACTACCTCGATGAACGCGGCCCCCAAGGCGGATTCACAGCACTGGGCGTCTTCCCTGTCGTCGCCCATCTCTCAGTGACTTATCGGCGCCCTACGAGTGCTGGAGATCGATTGACCATCACCACACACGTCGCCAGCGTCAATAGCCGCAAGATCGTCATGCATCAAACCATTCATCAAGAGGCGTCCGAGAAGCCATGCTGCGAAGCTGAGATCACCGTGGTGCTTGTCGACGCAGCAAGTGGTAAGCCAGTCGTGTTGAGTAAAGACATCCTTGAAGCTTGGCCCGATCTTGTCTCTGCAAACGGTAATTCATCCGAATAGCCGTCTCATTGGCAGAAAGGAGAACACATGCGTTTTCATCACATCGGTATCCCAACCGCTGAGCCCAAGGAAGGCGAGATCTACAGCGCCGACTCCAAACTGTTCATCACAGACATCGACAGCCATCCCTATCGCGTTGAATGGCTCCGCTTCGAGTCCGACAGCCCGATGCCGAGGCTGATTCAGACCGTCGCTCACGTCGCATTCGAAGTGGACGATCTCCAGAAGGCCATCGAAGGCAAGGACATTCTCATTGAGCCCAAGACACTGGCTAGTGGCAATCGCATCGCCTTCATTGTTGAACGCGGTGCCCCAGTGGAGTTTATGG
>JAHITR010000143.1 GCA_018817505.1 Candidatus Bipolaricaulota bacterium
ATTCTCTAGGATGGATGGCTAAAGCCCGATTAGAGACCAAGATCTTCGTTGATGAACAGCAATCGAATCCGACCCGGCGGATTGCACCGTTCGATGATCGAGAAATTGTTACAGATGCGATCCGGCACTGCACAATCGTGGCACTGTCCTGTCTTCGCACACGGCGTGTCCAGCCCGAGCTGAATAGCCAGCATCGGGGAGGCAACATTGCGGGCCCTGATCATCGCTCGATCCACATTCTCAGTCAGTTTGTTACGCCCGAGGAATAGGTAGACGCGCTTCGGTCCGAGGCTCAGTCCGGCAATGCGGTTGCCATCACCATCGATGTTGATCAAGGCTCCGTCGATTGACACCGCATTCGATGATGTGACGAACACATCGGCGGACAGAGTCTCTCGGCGAATGTCGAGTTGTCCATCATACGAGTGATCGAATTTGCTTCGATCCAGGAAATGAAAGTCACCTTCTGCCAGACGTCTGCGGATTCCCAGCTGCGATACGGTGTCCGATCCGCCGTATCCGATGATGTTGTGTGATGTGACTTCGGAAAAGAAATGTTCCACCGCTTCAGCCGAGTTTCCGAAATAGGTGGCTTCGAACCCCCGGCGACGAAACGCGTCCATGGCGCGATGAATCCTTATCCTGTGGTATTCATGGATTGCCTGTTGCGCATTCATAGCAACTCCTTTCGGGCTTCTTGATTCTCTGCCGGGGGACACGTCCATTGGGCGAATAGTTTACTGAGATGAATCCTCCTAGCAACGGGGTGCCCAGAGGGGGTTGAACCGAAAGCAATCCATGTTGATGATGTCTTCTGCCTTACGAAGGAGGCGGGACATGACGAGACCCGTACGAATAACGGTCGTGAAGAAGGCGCTTCACAAGGATCTCCTTGGCCCTCCGCTGACCGAGCAGACCCTGAAGAACCTTGCGCCCTGCTCTGACTTTGAAGTCGGGCAGGAGTTTGTGGTCAATGGACCTCTCCCTGTCAAGCCGGATGGATTCTGCGATGGTGCGTGGTGTGATATCCAGAAGAATCTTTATCTTGTGGCCTTTGGCGGGACACATGATGCCACGGATCCACCTGGCATCTGCTTTGCCTGCTGTACTGACGGCTTGCGCCCAGTAACCTTCCGGATTGAACCTCTATGAGATTACGACCTTCATCCTTGGCCAAGAACGACGGTTCGTGAGAGAATAGGCGGCGATGCCGCTCAGTCCAGAGCTACGAAGGTTACCGCAATCAGGTGCTCCCTCGTGCACAGCACGAGGATCAGGAGACAGCGTAGGCTGAGGGCAAAGGACGAAGGAGACGACCATGAACTGGAAACTCGTACTGATTGTGCTTGGGCTCATCGGAGTGGCTGTGGTGGGCTGGTTCTGGCTGGCGCCGGAGTCATCCCAGGAATTGGAATTGACGATTCTGCACACCAATGACATTCATTCTCACTACGCTACCCCTGAAGCGCCCACCCAAGGGGGCGCGGCGCGGTTGGCAACGACCATTGACTCCATTCGAGACACGCAAGACCATGTGCTGCTTCTGGATGCTGGCGACCAGTTTCAAGGAACGCTCTATTTCACAGTTGGCGGTGCCGATGTCGTGGCCGAAGTGATGAACGCCATCGGCTACGACACGATGGTTCTCGGCAATCACGAATTCGATTCCGGCCCCGCTGAATTGGCGAGATTCATTGATCTGGCTCAGTTCCCCGTGATCTCGTCCAATATCGATGCGCTGGCTGACCCAGACCTTGACGACAGCATTCTGCCGTTTGCCATGTTCTTCTATGACGAGGAACCCGTTGCAGTGATTGGCCTGACTTCTGAGCATACGGCCATTGCCTCCAGCCCAGGTCCCAACGTCCACTTCCTCGATGCAATCAATGCTGCGCAGCAAACGGTGCAGGATCTGGAAGCGATGGGAGTCAACAAGATCATTGCGCTTACGCACTTGGGGTATGAGCGCGATCTGGAGCTGGCGGCATCTGTGCACGGAATCGACGTCATCATCGGCGGGCACTCGCATACCTCTCTGGATCCCTATCCAACCCTTACGACGTCGCTCTCAGGCGAGCCGGTCCTGGTCGCAACGGCCTACGAGTGGGGCAAGCAGTTGGGACGACTGGACGTGACATTCACGATTGAGGGTCTGGTCGGTGCCTACGAAGGGACAGCCATTGCGATGGATGAATCGGTCGCACAAGACACGGCCATGCTTGGATTGCTGGCTGCCTATGCAGATGACATCGATGCGTTGATGACGAGGATTGTTGGTGCGACCGAAATCGCCCTGAACGGGGCACGAGAAGATGTGCGTGTACGTGAAACCAATCTAGGCAACCTCATCTGCGATGCCATGCTATGGAAGACGCGAAGTTTCGGCACGACGCTGGCCATCCAAAACGGCGGTGGCATCCGCGCTTCCATTCCCAAGGGCATGATTACGATGGGGCAGGTGCTGGAGGTTTTGCCCTACGGAAACCAAATCACTGTGCTTGGCTTGACGGGGCAAGGCGTATGGGACGCACTGGAAAACGGCGTCAGCCAAGTCGAAGACGGTGCTGGCCGCTTCCCGCACGTAGGCGGCATGCGCTACACGTTTGATCCAACAGCAGAATCAGGGGCTCGCGTGACCTCAGTCGATGTTTGGGACGCAGCCACGGAAACCTACGTCCCCATCGAGTTGGCGGCCCGATATCAGCTTGCCACCAACAACTTCATCGCCAACGGCGGAGATGGATTTGACATGTTGGCTCAATCGACTGACCGCTACGAGTCAGGCTGGCTATTGTCTGACAGTCTCGCCGAGTATCTGGATGAGAACTCGCCGGTATCTCCCCAGACCGAGATCCGCATCGACGAGACTCCGGCAAGCGAAGAGCAAGTCGAGAATGTGCCGGTTGGCGCAGGAATGGGGAATTAGCGACTGCCTCTGAGGCGAACAGAGCCTCCACTCCGAAGGCTCTGTTCGCCGGCAACTTGTGGATGAAGAGCACCCGCGCTGGTGGACCCCTTCGACCTGACACTCTAGAATCCTTGGCATGAATCACGACGTACCGTATTCCCAGCGAAGACCGTCAAGATTGTGGCGTTTGACCCGCAGGCTCGTATTGGTTCTCTGCCTGACGTTCGTCCTGTGGCTACTGTTGGCCAATCACCTCATCGTCGTGCCCGGCGATTCTGCCGTGGTTATCCTCAAGAAGACCTCGTGGACCTTCGACAGTTGCTTCATCGGCGAAAGCAGCTGGGCTGCGTTCTCGCTTCATCATCCCATTCTCATGAGTCGGCTGGCGACGGGGCAAGGGGTCTGGATTGCCGGGGCACCCTAGCGATGTCCGGATCTGTCGATGTTTTGCGGGCTTCACTCAATCAGGGGACTCATGATAGATTGACGTTATGGCCAGCAAACAAGCAGGGGGACGAACGTGAGAATTGTCGATTTGACGGACGAACATCTCGATCTGTACATGGTGTGCCTGGAAGATTGGTCTTCAGAGATGAAGGACGCTGGCGACCACAAGCGTTGCTGGTATCAGCGAGCCAAACATGAGGGATTTCGAGTCAAGCTAGCGCTCGATGACGAAGGGGCTGTGGGCGGCATGATTCAGTATGGGCCTATCGAACAATCGTTTGCACACGGCGAAAACCTCTATTTCGTTTACTGCATTTGGGTCCACGGATACAAGCAAGGTCGAGGCAACTTCCAACACCGCGGCATGGGCAAGGCGCTGCTTTCAGCCGCAGAAGAAGATGCTCGTCAACGAGGGGCGAACGGAATGGCCGCCTGGGGATTGTCGATTCCAGCTTGGATGCGAGCCTCATGGTTCAGAAAGCAGGGGTACACAAGGATCGACAAGCAAAGCGTGCAAGTTCTCTTATGGAAGCCGTTCTCTGATAGCGCGGTGCCGCCAAAGTGGATTCCTCAACACAAGAAGCCTGAACGAATCGCGGGACAAGTGACGGTCGCGGCGTTCAAGAATGGGTGGTGCCAAGCCCAGAATCTCGTCTATGAACGCGCGAAACGTGCAGCAGAATCGTTTGACCCACGAGTCGTGTTTCAATCCATAGACACAGGCAACCGCGAGACGCTTCTTGAGTGGGGATTGTCCGACGCACTGTTTATCGACGGGAAAGAAATCCGCACAGGCCCTCCACCAAGCTACGAGAAACTTAGGCGGATGATTGAGAAACGATTGAGACGGTTGTAGTCCCTGCGAATGACATACCCACTGCCTCCTGACCTGAGCTCGGAGTGAAAGCCAATTCGCATCTGCATTGAAGCCCTTGCCGACCCAGATGTCTTGAGATCCGAGAAGCGACGCACTATCCTTTGGCCTAGAAATGCATCGGATTGCGTAGCCGATCCCATGCGCGGCCAGAGACTCTCCCGATTTGTCCCGCTTCAGCAGCTCTTGTAGACCGGCACAAGAACCCTAGGAGGAATCATGGAACGCCACCCAATCACTGACCACATCGTTCAGCTGTCCCAAGAAGGGCAATTAATGCCTGCATGTCTCACTGCGTTTACTGGCGAGGATGGGTTGCTGCTTGTCGATACCGGCATGGCAGCGCAGGCGGACGCTCTGAAAGCTGCAGTCGCTGAGTTGGGATTTGCTGCGCCGACGTACATTGTCAATACGCATGCACATCCAGGAAATGTCGGGGGGAATGGCGCTTTCGGCGATGTCCCTGTGATCATTGCTCATCATGGCGTGCGTCAGCAGATGGGCGAAGACAGTCATGTCCTTCTCGACCTGCCGGATGATGCCATGCCCGATCTAGAGATCGAAGCCGACATGACGTTGCGCTTCAATGGGGAGCGCGTGCAGATCATCGCGATTCCAGGCAGCCATACGGCGCACGATTTGATCGTTCACTTTCCCGATTCCGGCGTTGCCTGTTTGGGCGACATCTACCCGGGCCGCTTCTTCACGACGGCCGTTTATGGTGGCAAGATGGAGAACCTGCCGGTGATGCTTCGCGAGATCATTGAGCTATTGCCTGAAGACACCAAGCTTCTCTACGGCCACCAAGCAGGCGTTGGCAGCCTGGATGATCTACGCGAAATGCTCGCCATTTGGGACGAGATGATTCCTCAGGTGAAGGCGGGTATTGCTGAAGGCAAGGAACGTCAAGAATTGGCCGAGCTGTTGCCTGAGAAGTGGGCCGATGTCAACATTCCGGGTGGAGGATTTATCGCCTGGGTATTCTGTTTGCAGCGCGACCTTCAGGACACCGGAGAACCTCAGCCTGCGAGGGCCTCCATCCTTCGGCCGATGTTTGCAGCGCAGAAGACGGAGAATGGCGACGGCATCGTTGCCGCTCTCAAGACAGCCATCAACGACGGACTAGCAATTGTTCCGGCTCACGAAACGGACCTTATTCAGTTCTCGTATTGGCTTCAGCGCGCACAAGAGCGGCCCGAAGATGCACTGGCGTTGTTCAAATACGGCATCGAGCTGTTCCCCGATGCCTGGAACACACACGACAGCCTCGCTGAAGCCTACGCTGTGGTTGGTGAAAAGGATCTAGCGATTGCCCATTACAAGAAATCTCTCGAACTCAATCCAGACAACGCCAATGCGACAACCGAGCTGGCCAAGTTGGGTGTTGAGTAGTCTGAATGCATCAGACTGAGCCTGCGGGATGATCGATCGCGCAGGCTTGGTTCTGGGTATGTCCCCCCGATCCCAAGGCTATCAGGCTCAAAGGCCCTCGGGTAGTCCTTGTTCAATGACAAATCGCACAGACAGCATGCCATTGGGTTCGTAGAGGCTGATTGTTTCTTCGTCGAGGAAGGCGGAGTAGTGTCCGCTGATGTCTGTTCCCGGAACGTCGGCATACAACATGTCGTGCACGACGTACCACGATCCAGTCATGACCACGACGCCGTCAACCATCATGTGGAGCACGCGATCCTGCGTGACGGCTGCACTGACGGGGCTGCCGTCAGTCATGTGAAGCGTGTTCCCGGAAATCGCGCTGAGGAGCTCCTCGGAGTTGAGGCGGATACCGGATGCCTGATCCATGAACGGAGGCTCGCCGATGTCGGTTTCCCCGCTGGCGTCGAGGATGAGCCAAAGGAGAGCGCCGAATTCGTTCTCGGGAACCGTCTCCTCTGATCCCATTGTGTCGACGCGGTGAACGATCACCAGATTCCGGTAGGGGAGGATGACGACGCGATGCCCACCAAAACCTGATGCATAGTAGCTGTGCGACGGAACCGTGACATTGGGAAACAGCCCACTGCCGGTGCCCGTCCACCACATGTATCCGTATCCGCTGTCCGGCCCTCTCTCGGAGTACGATGCCGTGCTTTCCTTCACCCAGTCGTTGGGTACGACCTGCTGGCTCTCCCATTGGCCGCCACGCAGGAAGAGGAGCCCAAACCGTGCTAGATCGCGCGTGGACATGCTGAAGCCGTAGTAGGGATGAATGGAGGAGTCTTCGTAGCTATAGCTCAGCTCATTTGGTCGGAAATCCTGCATGCCAATCGGAGCAGCAATGCGCGTCTGGAATGCGTCGTAGATGCTCGGTTCTCCCGTTTCCTGATCGAAGATCGTGCCCAGGGCATTGAAGTCCCAGTTGTTGTAGTACCAGAAAGTGCCAGGCGCGTGACTCCCCCGTTCTGGGCGCATCGCCATCATGTCTGCGCTCTCACCGGCAGCTGGGATGTAGATCCCGGATCGCGCGCGTAGCAGGTCGATGACTGTGGCCGTCTTCTCGATTCCGGTCAGCGGAACGTTGTCATCGATGCGAAGGTCGGCAAGCGTAGCAGACAGATTGATGGCTCCTTCAGCCACGTAGATGCCGTACAGCGCACTGAGCAGGCTTTTGCGCATCGAGTGGCAGGCGTAGTTGCGAGAGATATCGCCCCAAGCGTCGATGACCACGCCATCGTCGATGATCATGACGGCCGCGGATCCAATCTGCTCAGCGAAGTCTTGCGCTTTGGCCAACTTGTCGGATGACCATCCCAACGCCTCGGGAGATCGTGCCCAGAGCCACTCACCCTGTGGGAAGACGGGGATGGACGGGCGTTCACTAACATAGAGATCCCGTAAAGCGCCTTCCCCTTCGGCATTGGCAAGCGAGCCTGAAGAGAGTGATGCAAGTCCAAGAATACCAAGCGAGACGAAAAGGACGAGAAGGATCCAGGGCTTCATGGTCGAGCCTCCTGAGTCGGGAATTAGGTTATGTCACTATGGGTTGAGCACATCAAACAATACGAACACATCAAGAACAGATCAATGGATTGTTTTTCGTGATCAGACGATTCGAACGACTCCTCATGCAGCAAGTCGTTTCTGAGGAGGCTATTGCTGTCGTAGGCGGAAAGGATCTGACGACAACCTGCAAACAGACCCTGTACCTGAATCCTTACTATGTCAATGCGAACACCGAGCCAGCGAAGTTGAATACTGATACGCAGTGACTGGAAACGGACCTAGGGTTGTGGAATCCTCCTTCTCTTCAGGAGTGAACCGAAGCGATCTGATTTGCCACTCACTGCCAAAGAGGTGATGGTGTGCTCCCACAGGAATCAACCATCCGGCTTGCGACCGATCAAGCCGACGCGATGTTGGCAATTCTCGCAAAGCGCGAAAGCTCTCATCCCATTGACACAGATGATTGGCAACGGCTTTTCGATAGCGAGGGCTATCGCAGGCTTGCTGCCCGAGAAGCTTCGATGAAGGTCCCGATCAGCGAAGCGGATTTTCAAGAATTCGCTATGTC
>JAHITR010000144.1 GCA_018817505.1 Candidatus Bipolaricaulota bacterium
CATTCGCTCTCGTTGGATCGTCAGGTTGTCAAATGGCGAGAGAATGTACGCATGTTGAGAAGGCGATTCGCAGGGGTCTTCCAGAGATTTTGGAAGCACGTAGTAGATGTCATCAAGCCCTTCAATGCTGACAGGCACCACTTCTTTGGATTTTGTCATCTGGAGCAGTGTCTTGGAAACGCTTTTCAAATCTGCAATGTGGAATACTTCGCGTATTTCCTTTGCCCGCGCTACACCGAGCCCGGTCAGTGCGCGGAACACATGGAAACAACTCAGTTCCTCGGATGATGGCACGGTTGTATCTGTGGTTGGCGGCAGAACGCGTTCTGTCAGATCGTAAAACTTCTGAAAACCACGACGTTCAGAGATCATGAGATCACCTTGCCAGAAGAGAATCTCCAGTGCTCGCTTGGCAGGCTTCCAGTCCCACCATGTGCCGCGCTTCGTTCCTGGCGGAGGGATGAAGTCTTTGGATGCCAGGGCTCCTTCACTTCGGATGCGCTGGAGAACCTGTTCAAGAACACTTGCATGGTCCTTCTTCCATTGGCCAAGCCACGCATGAGGGTTGGTTCGATGACGATTCATGCGCGGAATGTAGTATCGGTAGTCCGATATGGGAAGATAGGCGATGGCATGTGCCCAGTACTCAAAGACGCGGCGATCGACAGCCATGAGGTCATTCAGAAAGGCGGGATCGTAATCAGGGCAACGCTGCCATAGGGTATGGTGGTGGGCTCGGGCGATGACGGAGATCGTGTCGATCTGAACGTAGCCCAAATGCTCGATGGCCGAAGCGACACCGCTCTTTCCTGGCGCCTCAATCGACGGAGCCAAACACTGTGACGCAATAGCGATCCGGCGAGCTTGAGCGAGCGAGAGTGAAGATTTTGGCATGGATGATCGTCCTCGCGAAGATGTTGCTCCATGATACGGCAAGAAACGACCCAGCGCGCGCTACAGTGCATGGCCATCCGTGACAACTAAGGCTGAATTAACCTCAAAAGAATCTCCTCGAGCGAGGGCAGTTCCGATCGCTGCTCCAAACCATCCATGCGACGGTAGATCTCAGCGGCAGCTAGGTGAAATTCTCCCGGCACACCAGCCGCTTGGAACGTAGCCGAGATCTCTTGCATCTCTCCGATATAGCGCCATGCTTTGGCCGTAACACGACGTATGCGAGCCAGTGTCTGCTCCGAAAAATCTGGATCATCCTGAGCCCATTGGTCTTCAAGCTCTTCGCGAACACCATAGTGGGTTGCTGCCGCGAGGATGGCGGCGAGGAGGGCTGTGGTGCCCTTGGAATAGGCCGCATAGCACATCTTGAGAGCCGAAGCCTTACCGGGCACCTCCCCAATACAAGCAACCCCGAGCGCCCCGCCAGCAAGAATGGAGGCTATCTCAGCCGCAGTTGAGCCGGAAAGATAGAGCCATGTATTGCCTGAAGTCCACGCAGGCCCGCCAATGATCCCGCCATCAACGAATGAGCCGCCGGCCGAGGCGAACAGAACGTCCAGAGAGACAGCGATTTGAGGAGAGATGGCATTAGCATCGACATAGTGGCCGTTGAATCCATACCCCAACACTTCGGAGGCAACGTCCCGGGCCGCGTGAGGGGGACACACGGATACGATGATCGAGCAGGTTTCGCACAGGGCGCGCACGGTAACGGCATCGTTCAGACCGGCATCCTGCGCCCGCTGACGCGTGGCCTCGCTTCGTCCGTCAGAAGCCCAGAGGACCTCATTGCCCGCGGTCTTGAACGACGCGGCTACAGACACGCCCATGTTCCCGGGATGTAGAATGCCGATCCTTGATTGGCTCATTCTGAATCTCCTTTGCGCCACGTGAGGTTAGGCTCCATCTTACACCGCGAATGGAAGAATCCTGAACGCTATCCTGGCAAGCAGGAGGATTGGCTCGATGGTGGCGCGTATCTGCTGTAGGTCTGGGCCTCCTTGGCATTGTCGCCCGGGCCATTGTGCGCTGGCAATGATTCGCGCTAGGCGTCCAGAATCTCCAGCGCACGAGGGAGCGCTTGTGTGACCCCATGTCCGGCTGAAGGAAGGCCTACGAGGATGGCAGAAAGGATTTCCTCTCTTGAGGCACCTTTGGCAAGTGCCGACGTGACGTGAAAGGGGATTCCGCCCGAATGGCCGAGGGCTGCCAATACGGCGATATAGGCCTATTCACTCGTCTTTGCGTCAAGCGAGCTTGCCTCCCCTAGGGATTGAACAAGTGTCATCCATGCCTTTGCGTGGTCTGAAGCTTCAGACGCGAAGGCCTTGAACGCATCGCTGATCAAGCTGTTGTCAAATGCCATGAGATCTCCCTTTTTTTCGCCAAAACTGAAGGCTACGCTTGTTGTCAGTTTCATTCAACGGGAGACCCCGCCGGGAGGTGAGGGGTTCCGGAGCGAACATGATCTGGATATTCTCTGGCTATCTGGAGGGATTCGATGATCCGAATGCCAAGAACACTGGACTTGCCCGATGGAAGCCTCTCCGCGTTACCGCCCGTAGTTGAGTATGAGTGCTTGCGTGTTGACGAGGACATTCTTGTGGATGG
>JAHITR010000145.1 GCA_018817505.1 Candidatus Bipolaricaulota bacterium
ACATCATGCGAGTGTTACGACTGTTGCGCACACGGCGCCGAATCCCGGTGATGCGTTTGATGTTCTTTGGCGTCGTTCCCAAGTTTCGCAAGCTCGGAATCGACGCATTGCTGTACCAGCAGGTTCAGCAATATGCAGTTCAACATGGCTACAGAATGTGCGAGCCCTCGATGCTTTTGGAGGACAACGAGCTTATCCTTCGGGCGTCAGCTTCCATGGATGGGGAAAAATACAAGACATGGCGAATCTATGAAATGAACCTCTGACGCGGGATCCCCTCATCGAGATGCGAGGGGCGTATGGGGTTGACGGAATAGCGAGCACGGCTTGGGGCTAGTACGCTGCGTCGGGGCCCGACCCGAAAGTCAGACCCATTCCCAAGATGCAGGGGGCCACACAAAGTTGGGTCGGGGTCCGACCCGAAAGTCAGACCCATTCCCAAGATACGAGGGGCGTATGGCGTTGACGGAATAGCGATCACAGCGTGTGGCTAGTACGCTGCGTCGGGGTCCGACCCGAAAGTCAGACCCATTCCCAAGATGCGAGGGGCGTATGGGGTTGACGGAATAGCGATCACAGCGTGTGGCTAGCATAGGTTGGGTCGGGGCCCAACCCGGAGTCAGACCCCAACCCGTGTGCCGAGGAGGCACTGTTTCATCCCTTCCTAGTTCCCGAAGTGGAACGTGATTCTGAAGTGCCAGGATCCGTCCGTCCCGAAGTACCAATACCATCCGGTAGTTGGTACGCCAGCAACCCACATGCTGCCATTCCAGTACCACGTTGCACCTGGATAGCCATAGAACGGCGGGTACGTGGACGTACTTGGCGGGTTGTATGGGTTGTAGTAGCTTGGCGGTGTATAGGAATAGGCATTTGCTATCGTGAACGATGTCCAGTCCGAGGCATAGTTAGGTACAGGAGTGATTCCCATGATCTGGACTTGAATTTGGCTGGTGGCTGCCTGCGGCGTCATCCCAACCAACGGGAACGGCTCGTAGTAGGCTGGCGGAGTGAGTCCCAGATTGAGCGGGCTGGCAATAATCTGCAGCTGCTCCGTTCCTGCGGGCGGTGCGATGGTGAATTGATACGACCCATTGGGAAGAGCGTGCGTTCCCGCGGACACATAATTCTGCTGCGAGTAGGCGTTGGGGAAGATCAATCGAACAACACCATCCGGCTGAACGTCATAGATATAGATGTAGGCAGCCTGCGATACCGTGAAGTAAATGGTCGCGTTCTCACCAACGACATAAGCCGACTTGTCCGTCCAAACAGTGACAGTCAATGGCTGGGGAGTTGGCGTGGGAAGGATCCCCAGGGGGGCGGGCGTCCCTTGAGCGACAACCAGGGCTGATGTGACGACGAGACCAAGAAGCAGAAGAAGGACGATTCGTGCGGTAGAACCTTTCATCATGATCACCTCGTGCAATCTACACCCGTTTTGGGGAACGGTTTCACAGCAGGTGCTCAAGAGGTCTGTGATTACGGGATCTTGCGGACCACGACGTGCAGATGTTCTGTGCAGTCACGAAACGCTGGATGGGTTGATGTTTCGGGCACGAGATGGCCGACCACGGCATAGGCGGCGGGATCATTCTGTGCCATGTCGGTGATTTGATCGCGGGCTCCTGAGGCAAATCCCTCAACACCCGCTCGACATTCGACGACGAAGCCTGCGGATCGTAGCTCCATCAGAGCCTCTGGGGGCGTAAGAAAAGCGGACTCAGTGAACGCTTTTTGCTCTCCGGCTTGTACACAGGTTTCGAGCAGTTGGCGAATCAGCGAGGCATCTGAATAGGCGCCGGGAAACTCTGTGAGACCGCCACGCAAGACGCCCCATGGGTTGATGAATCCAACGATCGCCGGTGCGCCCGGTTTGAGGATGCGATGCAATTCAGCCAATGCACGCTTGCGCTCTGCTGCTTCGATGATGTGATACATGGGTCCCAGCTCTAGGGCTCCATCGAAGCTCGATGACTCCAGCATGGACAGGGAGCGGGCGTCAGCGCAAAACACGTCTTCAGGAACGAGGGAGTGTTCGGACAGTTTCTCACGAGCGAATCGAGTATTGGCCTCAGAAAGGTCAACCAGCGTCACCGCGTAGCCGCGCTGAAGAAGCTCGACGCTGTATCTCCCGGGCCCACTGCCAATGTCTGCGATTCGTCCTGAGGAGGGGAAGAAATCCTCAATCAGTTGCAGAGTACTGAGCAGCTCGAATCGACGATAGGGCTTTGCCAGTCGATCCCACTCTTCAAGGACTGCGCCGTCGTAGTAGGCACGCACGATGTCGCTCATCGAACCTCCCATGGAGCCTAAGAGTACGAGGATCCTGCCATGTCAACAAGATCGTAAATTTTTCCGCGCTTGCCCTTGGGAGATCTCCTCGATAACGTCTCGGCATGATGAAGGTGATTGGCTTGGCAGGACGTGCGGGCAGTGGCAAGAGCACGGTGGCGCGGATTCTTGCGCAACGTTCCGGCATCGAATGGATCGATTTGGATGAAGTGGCTTGGAAGACCTACTCTCCAGGCACGGATGTCTATCACCGGCTGATTGAAGCCTTTGGCAGCCGTATTCTCGATGCATCGAGGCACATCGACAGACGTCGGTTGGCCCAGATTGCTTTGGAGACCCCACAATCGCGGCACAAGCTCAATGAGCTGGTGCACCCTGCTGTTTCCTTAGCCATTCATGACCTTGTTCGCGATGCCAGGCAGCGCAAAGTCGACGTCCTGCTCGTCGAAGGGGCATTGCTTGCATCCTCCCCCTATGTGGATCGATCGATCTATGACCAGATGCTGTGGCTAGAGACGTCCGACGACACGCGAGTGGAGCGGCTCACTGCCATGAATCGACGCGACCATGCAGCGCGGGGGCATGACATCGTTCCCCAAGGCGAATTCATGACCGTCTCGGGCGAAGGGTCCATTGAACAGGTTGCGGATCGGATGCTGCGGATCATTGGCAGCGATTCAGCTCGCTAGACGAGCCGGTCGCGAGCCTTCAGCATCTGCCGGGGCTTGCGACTGCGCCAAGCTAGCCATCCCGTGCGAACAAGCTCGCCCATCGTCATCGCGAACAACGCGACGTAAATCCCGCGAACACGGCCCCATGCGACGCCAGCGAATAGAATGCTCACCGTGACGAGTAGATACAGGATGACCGCTTCGGTGATGGCTTGCGTCTTCTTGTGATGCATGACCATTCCCTGAAACCAGCTCTGAATAGCGCTCAATCCAGGAAGGAAGAGCGCCAGCCAAAGGCCCGTTCGAGCCAAGTACAGAAGCTCACCAGACAATCCCGTAATTCGACCGAACCAAAAAGATCCCAACGGCGTGGCGGCAAACAGAAGAATGCCTACCGTCATGATCGTCGTGAGTCCGATCACGAAGTTGCGCATAGGCAGATAGGAGCCAGGCTTCCCGATGGTGGCGATGACGACTTCAGAGTAGGCCACACCGCCCGCCCGGAATAGGAATGTGAGGCTGGTGATCACCGGCAATATCGCCAAAGAATTGAGGGGGTCGAACATGCGCCCAAGGCCAGCACTAAAAATGGGCCGCGCACCCAAGAAGATCAGCGATGTCAGCGAAAGTGGAATGTAGAATCTCAAGAATCCTCGATAGGAGAACGGTTCATGTTCGTCAGAGATCTCGGGCATTTGGTTGCGGAGCACTGAACGAACGCGGACGCCAACATAGAGGGCCTCAAAGACCACCCCCGCAATGATGGTCGCTGAAGCGACCGCGGTTCCCTGAATCGATCCCAGGAAGAAGCCGACGGTCAGGATGCTACAGTCGGCGAGCAGGCGAACGATCGTGCCGAAGCCAACGGCCAAGGAGTGGCCGAACCGAATGAGGACACCTTGGTTGAATCGCCTGTAGGCGATGGACCACGTCCAGGGAAGTGTAATCATCAATCCGATACGCGCCGGTTCGATGACCTCTTCAGGGGCCGAGAGGATGTCCCGGGCAATCAGTCCGTACAGAGGGGTGAACGCGATCAATGCATGGATAGCAGTGAGCGTTGCACTCAACACGTGCGTGAATCGACGCACCCTGCGATACGTCTCCCAGTCCGAGCACAAGGCCGTGGACGCAGCCAATAGCATGATGATGGGAGCTTCAACGAGAAGGGCGAGCGGGAACACGACACTTCCGTAGGCGGCGAGGTGAATCTCTGGATTGGCAAGCCGGGTGACCACGATGTTGATGGCCGGGAGTTCCAATGCCATCAGTAGCCAACTGGCGGCCAACGGCCACCACGTTTTGAGAATTCCGCGCGTCGTCACCGTCCCCATCGCCTGATTCACAGTCCACCCCCACCTGAAGCACGATCCAAACCACATCTTCGTTCAGCGAATGATCGGCGTCAATCTGCGATCTCGGCCTCTTGGGGATCGATTCAATCAGTTGACGCAATGGCCAGCCGCATCTATTCTTCACTCGGGTTATCAAGGGGAGGGTCATGGGTCCATTTCATATGCCTTGGTTGACGTTTGGCGCGCTGATCGTGATTGGGGGAAGCATCCTTCTGGCGATTGGCTGGTCGCTTTGGGGATTCCGGCAAGGAGAGGATCGATGAACGACACCGGAATCTATGTCCTGGTTCTGTCGGTGTATATGCTGATGCTCATCGCTATCGGCGTTGTTTCTTCGCGAAGAATGCGGAGTGCCGAAGACTTCTATGTGGGGAGCCGGAATGTCGGTCCGTGGGTGACTGCGCTGTCCTACGTTGCCGCCTATTTTTCGTCTGTTGTTATCATTGGCGGCGGAGGTTTTGGCTATCGTTTCGGACTCGCGACCCTCTGGATTGCTGCCATCAACGTGCTTGTCGGCTGCACGCTGGCGTGGATGGTGCTCGGCAAGCGCGTGCGTCAATTCACCTCAAGGCTGGGAACCATGACGGTTCCGGGCTTTCTCGCCGAGCGATTCCGAGCTCCAGAGGCTCGAGTGATTGCTTCCTGGGTTATCGCTTTGCTCCTGGTCATCTACAACGTCAGTATTCTGAAAGGGATGGGGCATGCCTTCGAAGGTCTGATGGGGATTCCCTATGCCCTTGGCGTATTGCTGTCTTGCGTCATCATCGTGCTCTACGTCTCTCTGGGAGGATACCTGGCTGTCGTATGGACCGGCTTTTTCCAGGCATGGATCATGGGCATCGGTCTCGTCCTGCTCGCCGTTGCTGCATTGAATGCCGTGGGCGGTCTGGGCGCTGTCGCGGAAAAACTCGCCGTAGTCGATCCAGGATTGGTGAGTACACCAGGCGCCTGGGGGTGGGCGGGATTGATCTCGTTTGCCCTCATCACCAGCCTCGGTGTTTGGGGGATGCCCCAGATGCTGGCACGCTTCGTTTCGATTCGCTCGACAAGCGTGCTACGCGTGGGAACCGTGGTCGTGACCGTAGGTGGCGCCATGGCTGTTCTGCCCTATATTTGCGGCGCAGTGGCCCGCGTGTTGTACCCTGATCTACCGAGCCCTGATCTTGCGATTCCGACACTCACCAAGAATATTCTGCCAACTTGGGGCGCGGCCGTCTTCCTTGCTGGAGTCGTTGCAGCAGGGATGTCTTCGTTCGCCTCCATTCAGATCACCGCGTCGAGCGCTGTGGTCAGAGACTTCATCGTCAAGGGATTGGGCCATTCATTGACCGAGCAGCAGGATGTCCGATACAGCCGAATTGCCGCTGCACTCATTGGATTGGTGTCACTGGCTATTGCCCTTCGCCCACCCGCCCTCGTCCTTGTGCTCATGGCATTTTCTAGCGCAACGATTGCTTCCACCTGTTTGTGGCCCATTCTGTTTGGGCTGTATTGGAAGCGAGCCACACGCTGGGGTGTGCTGGCATCGATGGGGAGCGGCCTCATCTCGACATTGGTGTGGATGGGAATCGGATCTCCATTTGGCATTCACGGATTCATTCCGGGGATCCTCGTCAGCCTGGTTGCCATCATTGCTGTCAGCTTGATGACCCAACGAATGCCTGAAGATCACATCGCGAGGGTGTGGGGGCAATCACAGGCCGATCATTGATCTAAGAGTGAGGCTTGTCTTCCGCTGTGGCTCGTTGTAGAGTGCGGCGTTTGTTGGACGTCGTGCAGTCTGTCGCATCGAAGCAGTCGAGGTCCCAATGGCTCCGTAAGCTCGATCGATCTGCTTCGATGAATCATCCAGCAGCAAAGGAGGCGAACGAGTATGGCGGCACGTGAAGTCGGCACAGTGAAATGGTTCAACAACTCCAAGGGATTTGGGTTCATTACACGCGCGAACGGAACCGACGTATTCGTCCACTTCTCTTCCCTTCGTGGCGAAGGATATCGATCACTGGAAGACGGTCAGAAAGTCGAATTCGAGGTTGTTGAAGGGGACAAGGGGCTCCAAGCGCAAGATGTCGTTGCCATTTAGGCATCGCTTCGCCCAGATCACAGTGATCTTCTGAATAGGCGTCAGAAATGACACGCCGCGGTGGAAATCATCACCGCGGCATCTTCATTGGGGAGGGTCAGTTGGGGCCTGAGTGAACCTGATCTCGTCCATTCTCTTTGGCTCGATAGAGCGCACGATCTGCGACCAGCAGGATCGCTCCGCCGGTTTGCCCATGGTCAGGCGAGCATGCGACGCCGAGCGAGATGGTGATCCCTGGGCAATCGTCAACGCCCAGAGAACGGCACCCAAGCCGCAAAGATTCCGCCTTGTTAATCGCATCAACGAGCGGCGTATCAGGAAGGACCAGCACGAATTCATCGCCTCCATAGCGGCAAGCGATGTCGCCCTCGCGGGTGCTTTCATCAAGCAGGGCAGCGAGGGCTTGCAAGGTGCGATCCCCTGCTTGATGCCCGTAGGCATCGTTGACGGTCTTGAAGTAGTCGACGTCCAGCAATACGACCGACAGCGGCGCGTTCCTGCGTCTTGAAGAAGCCATCTCCCGAGGAAGCGTTTCCTCCAAATAGCGACGGTTAAACAACCCGGTCAACGAGTCATGAATCGCCTGCGCACGAACGGATTCTTGCAGCTGGCTGATCTCGGAAACCTTCTCCTGCAATTGGTCGTAGGCCTCTTGGAGTTTGCGCTGCGCATGCACGCGAGCCGTGATGGCTCTCAGCACAACGATCAGCCCAGACTCGATCAGATCACTTCCGACAATCGGTGTCAAACGGGCATCGATGACGCGTAGCGGTTCTTCTGAAATCACCACCTCATAATGCTCGGAATCGGATTGGCGACAGCGTTCGAGCAAGCCGGGCCAGGGGGAGAGAATGGTGTTGACAGAGGCGCCAATGCACGACGAATCTGTGTTCAGGAATCGACAGGCCGCTGGATTGACGTCAATAATCTGATGGGCCCCGTTCAGAACGAGCACGCCATCATCCATCTCTTCAAAGAGCAAGTCTCTTGCAACGGGAGCGATATCGAAGTAGCGCATGCCGATGAGGCCTACTGCGAACACAAGGCCCGAAACGCTGAAACTCATGGGGGCAATATTGATCCCGGCTAGCCAGTCGGGATTGAAGGCGTAGAGCAGACCGCCAGCCCAAGGAACCACCCCAGCAATAAGGACAACCCAGTTTTGCCGTTGACGAATCAAACCAGCATGAAGGGTGCCGCGAACAAGCACAACGGATCCGAGAAGGATATAGATGTACAACGCAGCGATGATGGCGTAGAAAGCGGGGCCATGCAGATAGGTCACTTGATTGACTCCCACTGAGGAAGGCACGAATCCTGTCCAAAGCAGATGATGCCATCGATTGGTTAGGGCCACCGTCAAGTTCGCAATGGGCAACAGCCAGAGTGCGATGGTTCGTTTGGAGCCTAGGCGAACGTCGATTCCTGCGCGTTGAAGGGCAAAGAATAGATAGAATGTGGTGGCCGTTCCAGAGCCCAAATACTCGAATTGGGACCAGAGAATCTTGGCCTCCAGTCCGATGGAAGCGGCTTCGAGAGCGGCGACGATTGCCCATCCTGCGACGGCCATCATCAACAGGGAGAGAGCCGTTCCGCCAACCAGCTTTCGACGATGCCACAAAAGAACGCTGACAGCGCCTGAGATGGTGGCCGTCGCCATGAGCATCACGGATGCTGACGTTAGGATCATCGTTGCCCTCTAGTCAATCACTGATCGCGTTTCCCGCATCAGAGCGGCCCGGTTCTGAGACCCTCGTTGTTCGCTCAGACTGCTGGTAGACGACAACATGCGGATCCCGATGACGAGATCCGCATGACGTCGCCAGGCGCAAAGGCTACCAGTCGATCTGGAACCCTAGTGTCCATATGGTCGTGGCATTGACCTCCACATCGATTTTCAGCCCCGTACTAAACGTGAATTGCGGAGCCACCGTCAGTTCAAGATTGACCTCGAACAACGACACATCGAAGAGACGTAGTCCATTCTCGAGGAAGAACACCGATACATCGAATGAAAGCGGGCCACAGCAAGCATCCCCGTTGGTTTCGACGGTATAGACTTCCCAATACTCCGTTCCTGCAAGCCGACCCGGTTTCGAGCCGGTTCCCCAGTAGGAAATCCCGGTGAAGGTAACTGCCCCGACATCGCAGGTGAGGCGAATACCATTGATTGAAATGTCTCCAATCGTCAGATTGTCCGAAGAGTCGACCTGAATATAGAAGTCGATGCAGGTCACGGAATTGAAATTGAATACGGGGCTTAGTGTGAGTGTCTTGGTCTGCAGTGTGTAGACAAGCTCAGCTCCCAGCGACAACCAAGGCAGATAGGGGATTGCGATGCCTGTCGTCGAGAAAGCGATTTGGTCGAATCCTGCGCAGTCAATCGACAGAGTGGACGAAATGTCGGCACAGCAGAACGGGAAGTCTACGCCAATGGTGACGTCCTCAAAGGGAAAGTCGCATGCCCCATCATCGTCTCCGAAGTCGACGCTAATGCTGATGTCGACATCCCCCGCATAACCAGAGGCGGTGAATGTGAAGAACGTATCGTTGCCTTCTAGCGTGAAGCGTGTCCCAAGTAGGACACCGGCAAACGTTGTGCTGGTGGTCATCACCAGGGATCCGAAGGTCGCATCTGGGTTGAAGTCGACGGCTGCGGTCAACGTGTAGGGACCCAGTATCCCTGTGGTCGAAAAGTCCTGATCTACCCACCCATTCTCATCCAGAACCGTTGACGAGCCGAATGTCCAGTCCCCGATTGTGTAGTTGACTTTCAGCGTTGAGCTCAATCCGAGCGAATCGGCGAAACTTGTTTGCTGAGGATCGATTTGGATTTCAAGATCCCAGGATCCGCTCAGCTGCTGTGCAACTCCGATGCACCCCAACGCAAACAATAAACTGAGGCCAAGTGCGAGCGCGCGTCTCATCTTTGACCAACCTCCTTAACGTACTTTGGGCATGACGTGCTAACCGTTGCCTCTTCTGCCCAGGCATCCATGCCCGACAGATTCGCAACGTGCGATAGCCGATGAATCTTTCTGCTAAGGAGTATTGGGGGAGTTGTAGACGCATCACAGCGCATCCAGGCGGAAAACGGGACGGTTAGGAAACAAAAAAAGGTGCTGTACGCCCGAGAGGACTCGAACCTCTGACCTTCGCAGCCGCAGTGCGACGCTCTAATCCGCTGAGCTACGGGCGCGAATTGATGTCTTCTGGAAGAAGACTTCAGTTCGTACGAGTTTGAGCTTCGCTCAAACGTCGTGCATGTGCTTAGCAATACGCGGCCACTGATAATACATGGTGGCGCCGCTCGAATAAAGCCCTCCAGCGCCATGGGTTTTGAGGGAGATAAGTCTGCTTGGCGCACGACCCTGCGTTCTTGGCTCACCGACGGTAGCTTCCATCAAGACAAAAGGGGACGGTCTCAGGGGTTGCACCCCATCGGAGGTCTGGAGGGGCTCGCAAACTCAAACGAGCTCGAAGGGCTTGCTCAGCCTCCCCTCGATGTTTTCGCTTGGCGAAAACTCTAACGAACCCGAAGGGCTCGCAAAGTGAGGGCTGCTACCCCTCACGCCGGATGTTTTCGCTTGGCGAAAACTCCAACGAGCCCGAAGGGCTCGCGTTCGCAAAAAAAAACCTGGCGGAGGGACGGGGATTCGAACCCCGAGGCCCTTGCGGGCTTGCCGCTTTTCGAGAGCGGTTCCTTGCCATTCGGTCATCCCTCCGCTGGGAATGTTAGAGTCTTAGGGCATTGCGATCAAGGATCTCTCCGACGCCTCGAATCGAGTGAGACCCCTGTCCCCTATTCGCGTGGCCTTGGACAGGCAGGAATACAGCAACTTGCAGAAACATACGCATCGCTGTCGATTATTGGAGCGGGCGGGCGGACTCCAACGAGATCCCTCATCCAGCGACTGCAAACAACGCAATCAAGGATTGATCGTTCTCCGGGAATAAGGGCTCGAAGCGGAGTCGCGCTCTAAATGCCAGGTCGCAGCGCAATCGAATACTTTCCTGTTCCAGCTTCGGACCGTGTGATGACGATGCGTATGCGGGTCGTGGACTCGTCTGGATAGAGGGTGAGCGACTGAGCGAACAACGTTTGCGACCAAACATCCTTTGTCTCGGAGAGGGCGATGGTTCGAAACTGGGTAGAAGAATCCCCTTCAAACGTGATTGTGAGCGGAGTCGTGCTTGCGATGACGATTTCCAGGATATCAATCCCATACGCGTGAGCGACTCGCAGCGGCGTGCCGATGGCATCATCTTCATACTGAGGCACATACTCGGATTCATTGGTCGCGTTCACACGGTCAAGATCAACAGGAACCCCTCGCCACGTCTCACGAACCGTTGGCGGGGGGACCACCGCCGGCTCTCGGTCCTTCGTCCACCATCCAGAGCTCTCGGCAACAGGAACCAACAAGGAAAAGACGTCAGCGTCCGGCAGCGCCCCGGTGGCCAAAGAGACGGCAAAATCTGTCCAAACATCGAAGAACGACAATTCGACTGCTGCGAATGCGTGATCAATGGCATAGCGACCATCGTATAGGGTACTTGCCTTCATCACATCGAGGATCATGCGCAGATCAAATCGATCCATCACATAAACCCAGAAGATGCCCGCGTCGTATGACCGTTGAAAAAAAGCCATTGAGTCTGGAGCAAGAAGGAAGTCGAGGGCGGGCTCCAAGTAGTCGTTTGCTTCTGGAACAACAGCCTCTTGGATGGCTGTCGCCTGAGGTTCGACAAACGCTTGCTCAGAGACATCCCCCATCCCATGAATCGAGTAGTAATCCTGAATGGCGTGGAACAACTCATGTGCGCAGGTGCTGGCCACCAAATCCTCAAGCGACGTGTCGACGTAGCTGTAGGCTAGGTAGTCATTCATGATCTCTTCAGTCGCGATCTCGATGATGGGAATCCAATCACCTGTGTCATCCATTTCAAGATACTCGGCACCCAGTTCGTTGGGGTAGGTTCCTAGGATGTCGACGCGGATGTGCTCCGGGAAAATAGCGAATCCCTCAGTCATGAAGAAGTCGTAGGCGGATTCCAGACTGGCTTCGACGAGCCGAGCATACGCCTCGGTTGCGTTGCTGAACCCCGCTTCGTGAAAGATTTCGAAATGGGCCGTCATCCTCTGCGCGGATGCAGTGAATCCAGTCAGACTGCTCGCCAATAGAAACAACAGCATGCATCGCCTCAGTCTTCGAATTGCCTTCAGTGCAATCATTAGTTCGCAGCTGAGCCTGAACTAAGGAAGTAAAAGATGATCACGAGTGCGCCCACACCAAGCACGCCCAACCACCATGGAAACTCGGCAGGTTCCTCGATAGGGACCTCTGGCGTGATGGTATTCCAAATGGGCGTTGTGTCGACAAGGCTACTGCCGTTGGTCTGCGCGGGCACTGTGACGGAGCAATTATCGCAGCGATCAGCAATCAGCGGGCTTGCTGCAACGATTTCTGGTGTGGATAGGAAATGGTCGCCCATCCATTCTCGAGGAACCGCGCGAAGACCTCTGCCATGAAAGGCGATAGCACGTACGGAAGTGAAGGGAATTCCGATCGTCTCTTTCCCGGAATTGGGCGTGAACTTCAGCAATTCGTCGATTCCGCTAAACGCGGAATAGGGGCCAATGACGACGCCAGTTTCGGTTTCGATCACGAGTCGCGGGAAGTCGAGTGAGATTTGGCGGATGGATGACAACGGCAGGTCGTACTGCTGCATGGGGCCAATGATCGTGACTTCGTCGGGTGCGCGCAGAGAGATAATGGGACCGATTCCCGCCAATGTGCCATCTGCGACGCCTCCCAGATTGGTCAGCACCGTGGCTTCAGTGGCCGCGGCCCCCAATGCAAGAACAGAAATCAATGCCAGCATCGACAGACACACGAATGCTGCGGATTTTCGATAGATGATCACGTTCACACACCTCCAAGTCGGCGGTTGATCTGCCGGACCATACCCGTTTTTTTGGTTTTTTGTCAATGCGAGCACGCAGGAGGTGAATCCTCCTGCGTGCTCGTTGGAGTTGCTGGCCT
>JAHITR010000146.1 GCA_018817505.1 Candidatus Bipolaricaulota bacterium
CCGCCATTTTTGGGATAGAGATAGCAGTGGTCCGTCGTTGTCGTCGCGCCGGACAACAGCAGTTCGGAACAGGCAATGGTAGAAGAAACACGCATGGCGTGTTCATCAATTCCCTTCCAACGTTCGTACAGGAATACCAGCCAATCGAACAACTTGGCGTCCGATGCACCCGGAACATTACGGAACAGCGCTTGATAGAGGTGGTGGTGCGTATTCACAAAACCCGGCAGCAGAAGCTTGCCGTTGCCTCGAAAGACCTCATCAGCCTCAATGCCCGTCGCGTCTTCTCCCACATCAACAATCCGATTGCCTTCAACCAAGACGAAACCGCCGGCGATCTCTCGCTCGGCGGTATCCATAGTGGCGACTACGTCAAAATCGGCGAACAGGATGCGCTTCATCATTCCGTCAGATCAATCTGTCCCGCATTCTCCAAGAATGCGGTCAGCAAATTGATCGTCGCCTCAATATCCAGCTTGTGCACTGTTTCAATGACCGAATGCACGTATCGGCCAGGAATGGAAAGCGTAATCACTGCCGTTCCATCATGGGCCATCTGCAGTGCCCCGGCATCCGTTCCGCCGCGAGGAAGGATCTCCATTTGATACGGAATTCCCTTCTCGTTGGCTAGCTTCTTCATTGCCTTGACCATGCCTGGATGGGAGATAGAGGCGGAGTCTTTGATCTTGATCGCAACGCCCTTGCCAAGGCGGGTGATTTGGCTCTCGGCAGGCACCCCGGGAGTGTCGGCGGCAATCGTTAGGTCAAGGGCAATGCCAATGTCGGGATTGAGCGCCTGCCCGGCAACCCGAGCTCCGCGCACCCCCACTTCCTCTTGCGTGGTAGCCACCAAATACAGATCGCACATGGGGTTCTTCGCACGTTTGAGTGCCTCAATGGCGATGTAAACTCCCAAACGATCGTCCAGCGCCTTGCCCGATACGACGTCGCCATACTCGATAAAATCCTGACGAAGGGTCACCGTGTCGCCGATGCACACACGCTCGCATACCGTCTCGGCAGGAAGCCCCAAATCTATAGCCAGATCCTTAATCTCCAGTGGCTTCTTTCGCTCATCTGCCGAAAGAATGTGCGTGGCCTTGCGCCCGATGCAGCCGATGAAGTCTCCAGAATCGGTGTGCACGATCACGCGCTGCGCAACCAAAGTCACCGGGTCGAATCCGCCCAATGGCTCGATACGAAGGAACCCAGTCTTCTCGTCCACATGTTTGACGAGAAAGCCGATTTCATCCATGTGCGCGGCAACCACCACCACAGGGCCGACTCCCTGCTTGTGAGCAATCAGATTCCCTAGCGCATCGACTTCCAATGAGTCGACGTGCCCCTGCAAGCTCTCAGAAACAATGGCCCGCACGCGCGCCTCATAGCCGGGGATTCCTGCGGCCTCGCTGAGTCGTTTCAGTAGTTCCATCTGGCCTCCTTCGCAGCACCTACAGCAACAATAGTTTAGCCTGATGGCGACCTTCTGCAATCACGAGCTGTAACCCAGTCACTTGTTGTTGTCCCAATCCAAAGGAGCCGGATAAACTGCGGGCATGATTCCGCTTCGCGATACGCTTCTAAGTCGTCGGTTCCCACTCGTCACGGTCTGCTTGATCGTCCTCAATATGCTTGTCTACTTGTTCCAGGGCTATCTAGGAACGCAACCGCCGCTTCGTGCCGACTGGACCCGCGAACGAGCAGAGTGGGCGGCATCTCATCTTGAGGAACCGCCGATCTTCAATCCGTATTATGCAGCCGCCGCGGGCCAGCGAATCCTCACGTCGATGCCAAGCGTATTCGAAATCAACAAGGATGAGTGGTTCCAGACGCAATACGCGCTCATCCCCGCTGAATGGCTTGGGGGGCGCGACCTACCTCCGACGATCTCCATTCCCATTTGGCTGACATTGTTCACGGCGATGTTTCTTCACGGCGGGATCATGCATTTGCTGGGCAACATGCTGTACCTCTGGATCTTTGGGGACAACGTAGAAGACGCCATGGGATCCATTCGATTTCTCGCATTCTATTTGTCTTGCGGCGTTGCGGCAGCGTTCGCTCAGATGGCTATTGGGCCGGGCAGCTCAATCCCAATGATCGGAGCATCAGGAGCCATTGCCGGCGTCTTGGCCGCCTATTTCATGCTCTATCCACGATCACGAGTGCTGACACTCATTCCGCTCTTCTTCTTCCTGCGCGTGGTCGCTTTGCCGGCCGTCTTCTTGCTCGGATTCTGGTTTGTGCTGCAGGTGATCTCAGGCTTGAATTCATTCTCCAGCTCAGGCGGAGTGGCTTTCTTCGCCCACATTGGGGGATTCATCGCCGGACTGTTTCTCGTGTTCCCTTTTCGTCAGCGACACATCCCCGTTACCTTGTGGCAGCTGATTCAAAACCGACGGGCTTCCCGAAGATAGCGAGGCCAGATGTCCCATTCTCACTGAACTGTCGCCTTCACATGAATCGGGCAAGCGGTTATGATGGTCACGTCGAGATTTTTTCCAAAGGAGTGATACCTTATGAAACAGGGTGCAGGACTGATGATGTGCACCGCGTTTTTGCTTGTCCTTGTTGGCGCATCCGTGTTCGCCGGAGACGGAGTTGAACACAGCTCTATCGTCATCTCCAACGACTACGAGTTTACCGTTGAAAACGGTGTGTGCTCAGGCAGTGGCACCCTCAATGATCCTTTTGTGATTGAAAATTGGATCATCGATGCAGGGTACGACAACTATGGAATCAAGATTCACGGCACCACGCGTGCGTTCATCATTCGCAACGTGGAAATCAGTGGCGCAGCGAAGTCAGCCATCTACTTGTCCTACGTCAAGAACGGCAAAATTGAAGACAGTCTTCTGGAAGGAAACTGGGTTGGCATTACGCTGAACTTCTGTTCGCTCAATCGTATTGCTGGCTGTACGATGGCTGACAACACGGACGGCATTCGCTTCTACTTCTCCTCGAACAACCAGCTGTTGGCCAACACGTTCGAAGACAATGAAGCATCGATTTGGCTGGATGCTTCTCACGAAAATGAGATTCTGAACAACTACATCGCCGATGGCTACACAGGCATTTACCTGAACCTACAATCAGCGGCAAACCTCATCGTCGGGAATGCATTCATCAACAACGTCCGGCATGCCTATACCGATGACCCCAACTCCTGGGACGACGGCGTAGAGGGCAATTACTGGGACGGATTCACGTATATTGATGCCGATGAAGATGGCATTTGGGATGCGGCCTATCTCATTTCGATCGACGGCAATCAGGACAACTTCCCATTGATGACGCATCCGCTGGTTCCAGCCCCGGCCCCAGCGGCCTGCGACATCTAGAGAAAATCCTCGATCCAAAAGACGGCGGAGCTGTAGCTCGCCGTCTTTTGTTTTGGGAGCACAGCAGAACTACAGCAAGGGGGCGAACCGGTTCTCAATCCAATACTCGTCTTTGAGCGCTTCGTCCTGTTTCAGAAGCATCTGATAGTGCCCGTCCTCCCAGGAAGCCAACTCTTGAAAGAACGCTTTCACATTCGCATCGTCTGCTGCCTTGGCCTGTTGCGTATAAAACTCAAATGATTGCTTCTCAAGCAGCAGCCCAATGGAGAGCGCGGCCATCTCCATATGCCGACCTTGGATTCGTCGAGCGAAGTCAGCAGAGAACAGCGCCCCCGCATCCTGAGGGGACCAAGGGGATCCCCAAGCAGTATTCGGATCCCAGCTGCCCGTATCGAGTATCGATTGGTATTCTTTCTGCAGAGCGCTGAAGTGACGTCTCTCTTCGTCTGCCAACCGCTCAAACAAGTCTATGGCTCCGCGATCCTCGGCTTGTCCGGCAGCCATCGAATAGAACGAAACCCCATCTCGCTCAGACAGCATGGCCTGTCGGAGGGATGTCAGCAAAATGTTCGCCGTCATAGAGACTCCTTTTAGTGCCCTTCAGCATAGTCTTGAACGAACCCCCAGACAACGAGTTGACTTCATCGGCTCACCCACTACACTGGGTTCACTCGCTTTGCGGAAAGGACAGTATGGCTTCTGAGAAATTCTCCCAACGAATGCGTGGCGAACAGCTTCCCTATTCGCTCCTTCATGTGCCTGTCGCTGACATGCGAGATGGGCAGGGCGTCAATCAGTGTTTCTTGGTGAAACAAAAAACGCATCGCTCAACAAGAACAGGCGACCCTTACTTGGAACTCACGCTGTCGGATCGAACGGGCATCATTGCGGCCCGCGCATGGACTGACGCTGCCAATCGCTATTCGTCCCAATTCGATGAAGGCGAATTCGTCACGGTTCAAGGCCGCATTGAGACCTACAGGAACAAGCTTCAGATTATCATCGAGTCCATTCATCGCCTCTCCGAACAAGAGCAGGAGTCTGGATTTGATCCCGATTTGCTGGTGTCAACGTCGGATCGAGATCGAGACGAGATGTGGGCGGAGTTGATGGAACTTGTAGGCACCATCGAGCCCGACATCCTGCGACAATTGACGGTCAATGTGCTGGATAAGAACAAGGCGATGTTCATCAATCACCCGGCCGCAGTCTCCAACCATCATGCCTATTTGGGCGGATTGATCGAGCACACACTGGAAGTGGCCCAAGGCGTCTCCGATTTCGCCCATCGAAACCCATCATTGGGACTCCATCACGGTCTGGCCACGGCCGGAGCCGTGCTTCACGATGTTGGCAAGATCATCGAACTGGAGAATCCGATTGCAGCAAATTACGGCTTCGATGGCCAGCTCGTGGGACACTTGCTACTTGGGCGAGACATGGTTCGTGACGAAGCGAAATCCTTGACTTGGCCAGACAACCGTTTGCCACGGCTTCTGGAGCATATCCTCATCTCGCATCACGGCGAGCTGGAGTACGCAGCAGCCATGGTGCCGAAGACTGCCGAGGCGATTGCCGTTTATCATTTCGACAATCTGTCGGCCAAGCTCAACATGGTGAAGATGCATATCCAAAACGACTCTGAGCCCGGAGATTTCACTGACTGGGAAAGGAATTTCGGTCGCAGGCTGTTCAAGGGGCTCGACTAGCAACCCCTATCCGCATCGCTTCACGAAACGTACACTGCCATTGGTTATCGTAAGGTACCATGAAGGGATCCTCTCGAGGCGGGTTGCTTGTTCTCGTTGCTGTGATCGCCCTCTTCTTGTTATCGATTCTGCCACTGGTTGGGAACATCCACGACATCCACTTTCTCGGAGGACGTGGCATCGAGTTC
>JAHITR010000147.1 GCA_018817505.1 Candidatus Bipolaricaulota bacterium
CATCACGACATGGAGGGCATTCAGCAATGGCTTTTCTTCACCGCTGAAGGCAAAGCAGCCTTCGAGAAGTGGGGCTGCCGCTGATCAAAGAATTCAATGACCTATAGGGGCACCCATCATGTGAGACCACACCAGCGGGTTTGAGCATTCACTCATTCGCAAGAATTGGCACCACGTACGCCGGATGCCCCCTGCCCATCGATGACACCTAGAACCGCCAGATTCACGTTCTGCTCGCGCAAAATTGCCCTTCTCTTGGGCGTTCAGTATACTTGCGAACTTCCTGAAACAGCGCGAAGAGGTGATGGTTGTGGGAAAAGCCCCGTGTGTAGGTCTGCGTCGAGAAGACATGTACCACTGGGAGCGACGGACTCCGTTGATCCCTCTGGATGTTCAGTTCCTCTCTCAGAAGCTGGAAGTCCCATTCGTTGTCCAGTCCTCGGACATGAGAGCCTATTCTGACGACGAATACCGTGACGTCGGGCTAGCTGTGGCTGAGTCCCTGTCCAATTGCCCTCTGATTATCGGATTGAAGGAAATCCCCGTTGGGGTGCTGGAGAAGAACAAGGTCTATGTCTTCTTCTCGCACGTCATCAAGGGGCAGGATTTCAACATGCCGATGCTTCAGCGAGCGCTGGACCTGGGCTGCACCATTATCGATTACGAGAAGATCGTCAATGATGAAGGGCGGCGGGTCATCGCTTTCGGCAACTACGCCGGATTGGCGGGCATGATCGACACATTGTGGAGCCTGGGCGCCCGGTTGGCGTGGGAAGGCATTGCCAACCCCTTTGAATTGCTCACACAGGCCTCTCAGTATGCCGACCTTGCCGAGGCCAAGGCCGCCATTCTCGCAGTGGGCGAGATCATTCGTTCTCAAGGGCTTCCGCAACAGCTTGTCCCGCTGACCCTCGGCATCGCTGGCTATGGAAATGTGTCCAAAGGCGCGCAGGAGATTCTTGATCTGTTGCCGATCACAACCGTATCTCCCGAGGATTTGCTGGCAGGGCGAATCCCCGAGGACGTGAATCACACGATCCTCAAAATCGTGTTTCAGGAAAGAGACACCGTTCTTCCCCTCATCGAGGGGGCAGCGTTTGATCTTCAAGAATACTACGATCATCCCGAACGCTATCGCGCTGCTTTTGAACGGTATTTGCCGCACCTCACATCGCTGGTGAATTGCATCTACTGGGAGCCCAAGTATCCGCGCTTGGTGACCGTCGAGGCGGCGAAGGCGCTGTATGAGAAGGGGCAGCCGAAGCTCCGGGTCATTGGCGATATTTCGTGCGATGTCCTTGGGGGCGTTGAGATTACCGTCAAGGCGACAGAACCAGACGATCCGATCTACGTCTATGATCCGATGACCGGGGCGATTCACTCGGGCGTCGAAGGGCAGGGTCCTGTGATGATGGTCGTCGATATTCTGCCTTCTGAGTTGCCGCGCGAGTCATCCGCCTATTTCAGCAATATTCTCAAGGGACTTGTCCCTGCGATGGCGGCCGCCGACTACGGGGTTGAGTTTGACGTTCTAGATTTGCCAGCCCCCCTGAAGCGTGCTGTGATTTGTCACCGAGGGAAACTGACACCTGAGTATCAATACATACAGACCTATCTAACCAAGGCTGCGAATTCCGATGAGTTCGCAGCTGCCACTGATTCGTAAAGGAGCATGCCGTGAAGAAAGTTCTCGTGTTGGGTGCCGGGTTGGTGGCTGGGCCGCTGGTTCGTTATTTGCTGAAAGTGGATGGATTCACTGTGACGGTGGCGAGTCGCACCGTGGAACGGGCGCAAGCATTGACGGGTGGTGCGAGCAACGGCCTGGCGTTGTCCCTTAATGTGAAAGACGAAGCGGCCCTTGAGGCCCTCATCGCCGACCACGATCTTTCGGTCAGCCTGTTGCCCTATGTTTATCACCCGGTTGTTGCGCGACTTTGTGTCAAACACAAAAAGCAAATGGTGACCACATCGTACGTGAAGCCTGAGATGCAAGCGCTTGATGCCTCTGCCAAGGCCGCGGGGGTGATCCTCCTCAATGAGATCGGGGTGGATCCAGGCATTGACCACATGTCTGCCATGGAAGTCATTCATCAGATTGCCGACAAGGGGGGAAAACTCATTTCGTTCACCTCCAACACGGGGGGCCTGCCTGCGCCGGATGCCAATGACAATCCTCTTGGATACAAGTTCTCCTGGGCTCCACGCGGCGTCGTTCTGGCAGGTAAGAATCCCGCCAAGTTTCTCAAAGAGGGCCACGTCGTGAACGTCCCTGGACCGGAGCTGTTTGCCCATCACTGGCCGTGCGAGATCGTAGGCTTCGGCGAGCTTGAGGTCTATCCCAATCGCGATTCCATGCCCTACATCGAAACCTATGGTATTCCTACTGTGACATCCATGTTCCGGGGGACACTGCGGTATCCGGGATGGTGCGACACGATGAAGAAGATCGTGGATCTTGGACTGCTGGATGAAACCGAGCGCAAGGATATGCAGGGACTTACGTACAAGAGCCTGCTCGCGCGACTGGTTCAGTCGGCGGGAGCGGATACCAAGGCCGATGTCGCAAAGTTCCTCGGGGTCGCCGTGGATTCCGATCCGATCGCGCGAATGCAGTGGCTGGGCCTCTTCAGTGACGAGGCCATTCCGGCTGCCGACAACACGTATCTGGATGTGCTCGCCTCACGCATGCTGAAGAAGTTGGGCTATGCGCCAGGAGAACGGGACATGCTGGTCATGCAGCACGAGTTCGTCGCCAAATACGGGGATCGAACCGAGAAGGCAACGGCAACGATGATTGACTACGGCATCCCTGGAGGCGATTCTTCGATGTCCCGACTTGTTGGCCTTCCTGCAGCCATTGCCGCGCGCATGATCCTTCAAGGGGAGATCACGGTGACCGGCGTTCATGTTCCGATGATTCCTGAGATCTACACGCCTGTGCTGGCCGAATTGGCGGCGATGGGCATTTCGTTCCAAGAAACGGTCGAGCAGCTCTAGGACACCAACGAGGAAAGGCGGGCTATTGTGCAACTAGGACACAGCATTCTTGGATTCTATTATCAGCAGGATCCTCGATCCTGGCCGACGTTGCCTGAGGCCGTACGCGCGGTTCTTTCCGTCGATGCCGGGCTGGGCGTTGAAGTTGGAGACGCCAAGGCGCTTCATGGTGCCGCCGTCGCTGGGGCAGAGTTGGCGGCGCTGATTGATGCGTGCGCAGATGCCGCGTTCACGGTCGTTCATACACGGACGGGGTTTTGGAACTGGAATCCCACGAACCTGAGGCAGGAAATCGATTTCGCCCAGACGCTTGGCGCGCGGACGCTGGTGTTACACTCGGAATCCCTCGGCCTTGCGGTGGAGGACGATCGCCCCGACTGGCCGGAGATCGCGCGAATCACCCAATACGCGGCAGATCGGAATGTGCGTCTGGCGCTGGAGAATCTTCAAGACACGATTTGGGCGCTCGATCGTGTCCTTGAGGAAATTGGCGATGATCCGGAGAGGACCAACTTGGGGATTTGCATTGACATTGGGCATGCCCATCAGTCGGAAGATGCAGGGCGCGATTCCGTCACCAACTACCTTGAGCGCTACGCGGCCCAACTGGCACATCTCCACTTGCACGACAACCGAGGCGAAACGGACGACCACTTCCTTCCTGGAGAGGGAACGGTCGATTGGCCCCATGTTCTCAAGGTGCTCTTGCGGCTTGGTTACTCTGGAACAGCAGCATTCGAGGTGCGCCAACCGGGCATCTCTTCGCTTGAGAACATTCGGCGCGCGCTGGCCTTCTATCGACACGAAGGGTTCTAAGAGAAAGCGGCTTGAGGAGCTGTTCGCAAGCGTTCTGTCCTGCGGCGACCTGATCTAGTCCTTCTTATGGGAAGAAGAGGGGCCGTTGGCTTAGTCCAATTCTGGACGCTCAGATGACGTTCTTCGGTCCTCTCCAGCGACCATGACGTCATAACAAGATCCAATCCAACGTGAAAGGGCGCGAGATCCATATTTCTTAATTACCGCCGCCGAATCGGGGAGATTCGTCGCGACGGCAGTTGGCTTCATCGATCGATATCGCCAATCTACGATTCGCTCCAGTTCTTCGAGAACGAAGTCAGTGGTCCGTTCGGAACCAAAATCATCCAGCACCAGGAGGTCACATTCTCGGCAGCGAGTGGATGTAATGAGCGAGCCTTGCGCAATATCGGATCGCAATTCACTCACCAGATCGAGAAGCGGCCAGTACTCAATATGTGCCAGTTTCTCGATTTCGTCCTGAGACAGAGAGGGGATCGTGTCCATATCGCCCAGATCTTCTGCTGCATTGGCGATAAGAAGAGATGCTGATGGAACTCCAATCATTGTCTCAGCGTTGACGCGGTTCACCGGAACGTGTGAGTGAAGTTGGTCATACTCCTTCATCAAGGCGACGAGTAAATGGGTTTTCCCGACGCCATTCTTCCCCCAGAGCATGATTCCATGTTTTCCTTCCTTGGCAACACGTTTGCACGCTTCGACTGCCTCTCGATTCGACCTATTCACCTCGTAGTTTTCAAATGTGCAGTGCTCAAATCGTTTGCCAATCGGTGCTCCGCGGATCACTAGAGACCTCCTCTTCGACCTTGATCGTAAATGGATGGATCATGACTTTGCTCAAGATGTTGACGTTCTCGTGTCTTGGAAGACACTCGTCCCCGCGCGTCCCAGTCTCTGGCCATGGCCACATTGCGCTCAAAATTTTTCGTATTGAAGGGTGTCACGCAATCGAAGTACTTGCGCGATTCCTCCTTGCCTCCATCGACGCCAGCTAGGTACTCAAGCACGAGCAGGAGATCGTCTTCACTGTATCCATCGGCCAAACGACCGTTGATGTGCTCAACATTCTTGGCGTATTTCGCGGAGATCGGCGTATAACGAGCCCAATCCCATGCTGCTTTTCGAAGCTCATTCAGTCGATCAACGATCCTTTGAGCGGGCGACATGGATTCTGCCTTGGTGCGGACGGCCTTGCTGGAAGTCGGCTCGGCGTCTGTGGATTCAATCTCAGCAGTGAATTGCTGGCCAGCGAGCACGGGAAACCGACTGACAGGAGATATGACGCCGAGCCTTCGAACCGATCCATCCTCAGCAGCCTCGCGGATTTCCCGGAAATAGCCGGCCTCTTCAAGCTCCTGAAGTGCGGTCTGGATTGCATCCATGCCTTCCAGCGACGCGGATGAAAGCAGTTTTTTGTCGCTCACATCCAATCCAGGATGAGCCAGCAAGTAGGCGAGCAGTCCCTTGGCGCGAAAGGATAGGCGCGGATCGTCCAGCATCGATCGATCCAAGACGAGATGACGATTCGCGTCACTGGTTAATCGGATCTTCATCAGTTCACCGTGCCTTTCCTTTGCGACTGCTCACGAAGCCAAGGGTACCTTTGCTCCTAGGATCTGCGCAACCATTCTGCCAACAACTCGGCCTCGCGTTTGGGTCGCAGTCCTCCTCGCCAGGCATGATCATCCGCTCTTGTGAGTGACCAATCCATGGTTGCTCGAACGGTCTGTTCAAGCGGGCGGAAGGTCAATCCTTTGGCGATCGCCCGATCGGGCAGATAATCAAAGAACCCCTTGGCGGCTTCTGTTTCTTCCGGAATCCACAAGGGAAGCTCGATCCAGGCTCCAACTTCATGCTCGTTGAGAAAGGCGTCGTCTGTCCAGACAAGCTCACAAGCCTTCGCAGACGCGGCACAGCACGTTTCCAATAGCATCTGCATGGTGAAGGTTCCTGGGGGCGATGTGGCGTTGAAGACGCCAGCTTCTTCGGTTTCCAGCATGCGGACGATCCAGGAAGCTAGATCTCGCACGTCGATGAATTGAATGGACCGATCTGGACGCCCGGGCGCTAGGAGACGGCCTCCTTGTGCCGCTCTCCAGGGCCAGTAGGTAAAACGATCCGACGCATCGTAGGGGCCAACGATAAGTCCAGGGCGCACAAGCAGAGCCCTTTCGCCAAAGGCGGCCGAAACCTCGGCCTCACACAACGCCTTGAGTGGACCATAGGACTCGCCGGTGACTTCCTCGATGGATGGATCCTCCAGGGGCGCCAAGATGCCCCCCTCGTCAATCCCTTCAGGCGAAGGATCTTGATACACAGAGACGGAGGAGACGAACGCATAGGTGCGCACGGCTCCTTTTAGGAATCGGGCGGAGGCTCCGACAATCCTTGGTAAATAGCCGCAGGTGTCAAGACAGGCATCGAAACGGCGACCGGCAAGCAGTTCCAAGTCACCCTCTCTGTTGCCATGGATGTGCTCCACTTCAGGGAATAACGCGGCGTTGGTTTGTCCTCGGTTGAACAAGGTGACTTCGTGTCCTTGCTCAAGCGCTCTCTCGACGACCGCGCGTCCGAGAAACACGGTTCCACCAATGATTAATAGCTTCATGAATCCCCTCTTTCCTAGTAACGTCTGCGATTGACGGGCACTCCGCTACAAACGTGCCCGATGGCCACAATCAGGGCAATCGGGGTTTTTCGCAAGCTCAATGGACTCGAACTGCATGCCTTCGCCATCATAAATCAGGAGCCTTCCAACCAGCGGGGAACCGAATCCAACCAGGATCTTGATGGCTTCTGTGGCTTGAATGGTGCCAATGGTTCCCGGAATGGCCCCAAGAATGCCCGCTTGTTCGCCGGTCATGACGGGCTCGGATGGTGGTTCGGGGAACACACATCGGTAGCAGGGGCCGCCGTTGACACAAAGAACACTCGCCTGTCCCTCCAAACGGAAGATGGCCCCGTAGACATAGGGAATGCCAACCTGCAAACACGCGGCATTGATGTCATAGCGCGACTGAAAATTATCTGTGCCATCGATGATGAGGTCATATTCGGATGCCATATCCAGACTGCTGGCCCCAGCGAATCTCATGTTGTGGGCAATCACTTTGATATCGGGGTTCAGATCAGCAAGTCGATGCTTGGCGGACTCGACCTTAGGTCGGCCGAGCCAGCCTGTACTGTGGATCACCTGACGCTGCAGATTGGAGAGACTCACGATGTCGTCGTCAACGAGTCCGATACGCCCCACACCCACGCCCGCGAGGTACAGAGCGATGGCACTGCCTAGACCGCCCACACCGACCAGCAGAACACGGGATGCCTTGAGCTTGTCCTGCCCTACCTCTCCAATCTGGGGCAACACAAGATGGCGAGCATAACGTTGTCGTTCTTGCGGGCTCAGACTTGGGAGCTTACGTTGATCCGTCACGATTCTTACCTCGTTGCAGCATCGCAGCTATTGCGCATCAGGTCAAGTTCGGGGCTGAATGGACTGTGGCTCACAGCACCATCTCATAGGCAAATACGTCTGGTTTGAAGCCGGACCACGAGGTGAAGCCAACCTCTCGCAGGAAATCCAGAGGGAGGGCATGCCTCCCCTGATCCACAGGCACCATCATCTCAAAGGACCGACCCTCGAACTGGCTCATGGCATAGGCGAGAAGACAGCGC
>JAHITR010000148.1 GCA_018817505.1 Candidatus Bipolaricaulota bacterium
AAGATGAGCAAAAGCAAGGGCAATGTCACCGATCCATGGGACGCCATGAATACCTATGGCGCTGATTGCTTGCGATGGTACTTGTATTCATCCAGTTCTCCGTGGAAATCCAAGCGACTAGGAGAAGCAGATATCAAGGAGCCGTTGTATCGGTTCTTGGACACCATTCGCAATAGCTATGACTTCTTCGCGCTGTATGCGTCGATCGACGGCTACGACCCTGAAGTCCACCACGTGGATACGCTGGCTCAATCCGTTCTCGATCGATGGATTCTTTCGCGACTGGCGTCGACCGTGCGGACGGTAAATGAAGCCTTGGATGCCTATGATGTGATCTCGGCAACGTCGGCCATCGAAATGCTTGTTTCCGATCTCTCCAATTGGTATGTGCGATTATCCCGTCGTCGTTTTTGGCGCGGAGGCATGGGAGCCGACAAGATTGCTGCGTATGCCACGCTTCGCGAAGTGTTGGTCGAATCATCGAAGTTGCTCGCGCCATTCATTCCCTTCCTCTCAGAGGCCGTCTATCGGCTTCTCCGGTCATCGGATTCGCAGGAATCGGTTCACCTTTGCTCCTATCCTGTGGTTCGAGAGGGACAGATCGATGATGTGTTGGAGCGCGATATGTCCAGGGTCCGGCAGATTGTCGCGTTGGGACACCAAGCGAGAAATCAAGCGCAAATCAAGGTGCGGCAGCCGTTGGTCAGAGCGATCATCGAAGGAGATGCGACGCGCCCGATGTCTGAGGAACTCGTTGCGCTCATCCGTACGGAATTGAATGTCGAGGGTGTCGACGCCGTTGTCGCTCTGGACGAATTGTTCGAAGACAACCCGGTGCCCAACTTCCGGACGATCGGACCGCGGCTTGGCCCTCTGGGCAAGACGGCAGGAGATTGGATTCGCCAGCAGTCTGCGTCAGATGTCCGCGCCTGGTTTGCCGCGGGTACGTTCACCATCCACGCGGATGGAGACGCCATTGAACTGAGGGCTGAAGACATTGTTTATGAGCAGGCGATACCCAATCACCTGATTTTGTCTGAAGAAGGGGGACATCGAGTGCTTCTTGACACGACGCTGGATGATCGATTGCGGATGAAAGGGCTGGTTCGTGAGCTGACGCATCGAATCCAACTGGCACGCAAGAATGCGGGCTTCGAAGTCACGGATCGTATTGCGGTCACGTACCGCGCTGACGAGACACTGAAGGTGCTTGTTGAAGCGAATCGAGAGGACATTGCTGAGGAGATTCTGGCCCTGTCCGTGAACGAGTCCGATACGGTCTCGGGTGAGTATTCGGAAACGATCGAATTCGATGGAATGTCGATCACCGTGGCCATGACTCGGACCACTGACGTTGAACGCACGGAGGAGGAATGATGTCGACTGCAATCCTGGGGCTGCAATGGGGAGATGAAGGCAAAGGGAAGATCACCCATTTGTTGGCCAAGAACGCCGATGTGGTCGTACGATTCAACGGCGGTCCCAATGCCGGACATACGGTGATTGATCGAGGTGTGAAATTTGGCACCCACCTCATCCCAGCAGGCGCGTTCTATCCCAATACGCTTTCCGTGCTCAGCAGCGGCATGGTGATTGACTTTGCAATCCTGCGAGAAGAATGGAACATGCTATCTGAGCATCTCGGATGGCATCCGCGGCTGCTCATCGCTGAAAACGCGCACGTGATCATGCCCTACCATCGAGTGCTTGAAGAGCTTGAGGGAAGCGGCAAGCATTTCGGCACGACGCGCCGGGGAATCGCACCGACCTATCGCGACAAATCAGCGAAATTGGGAATCCGTGTCGGCGACCTGTTGCGCCCAGACATCGCCCTCGCCCGACTCGAGTTGAGGCTGAGTTTTCTCAAGAGAGAGTGGCCGGATGCCGCAGAAATTCAAGGCCTCAGTGCGGGTTCGCTGCTTGAGGAGCAATTGGCGATTGCCGCTCCGTTGCTGTCCTGCATTGGCAACGCCACCGAAACGATCAGTCACGCGATGTCAAACCATCAAACGGTGATGTTCGAGGGGGCACAGGGAACGCTTCTCGATGTGGATCATGGCTCGTATCCGTTTGTCACCTCCTCGTCGACGACCTTTGCCGGGCTTGGCAATTCCATTGGCATTCCCAATCCTCAAGTCGATCGCAGGCTTGGAGTGTTTAAGGCGTACATGACGCGCGTGGGAGCCGGTCCTTTCCCCACGATCGTGTCCGGGGCACTGGAGGAGCGTCTGCGCACAACGGGGGGCGAATTTGGCGTGACCACGGGCAGACCGCGAGAATGCGGTTGGCTTGATTTGGTCGCGCTTCGGTATGCCATTCAGCTGAACGGCTGTACGGGATTGGCGATTACCAAGCTGGATGTCTTGTCCGGGTTTGACGAGGTCAAGGTCTGCCGATCCTATCGCTTGGGTGGCCAGCTGACGGACAAGTTCCCCCTCTCGGCCGAGGTGTTGGAGCGGTGCGAGCCCGAATATGACGTTGTGGCGGGTTGGGATGAACCGATTTCGCAGATTCGAGACGAATCGGAGTTGCCGGAGAGCGTGTTGGCCTACATTCGGTTGATCGAACGTGCCGTCAACGTGCCCATCGAAGTCATTTCCGTTGGCCCTGGGCCCGAAGCCACCATGGTGCGAAATTGAGCGACCTTTGAAACCGGGATTCCTCGCAGATATAATCGTACTTCTGTTGAGAACTTGTTAAGGAGCGGTGAGATGCAACGGACGTTTGTGGCGAAGAACGAAGAGAAGGGCAAGAGCTGGGATCGAACTTGGTATGTTGTGAATGCGGATGGCAAGCGACTGGGGCGACTCGCCAGTGAGATCGCAGTTATCCTCCAGGGCAAGCACAAGCCCATCTACACTCCCCATGTCGATACCGGAGACTACGTGATCGTAATCAATGCCGAGCGCATCGATTTAACGGGAGCCAAGTGGGACAACAAAATGTACCAGCGTCATAGTGGCTACATTGGCGGTCTGAAAGAGATGACCTACCGCCGACTTGTCGCCCGTCGGCCAACGCTCCCGATGAAAGAAGCTGTCCGCAGAATGCTCCCGAAGAGCAAACTTGGAAAGAGCATGCTTCGCAAATTGAAGCTCTATGAGGGGCCCGCTCATCCGCATGTAGCGCAGTCCCCGCAGGAGTTGGAGATTAGCGCCTAAGCGACCGTTCTCCTTAATAACCCGTTCGTTCATGATGCGACCTCTTACGAGAGGTCGCTTTCTCTTTGACCGGACACGGACCATTTCGCCTCGGTGTGTTCACGTCAATATGCTACGCGGGCGATGGCTAGAATGTCCTTCCAGCGCGACCGCCCGGGCGTGTCTGGACGAAAAAGTTGTCATTGGACATTTGTCCAGACCCCCCTAGACAAAGTCGGGAGAGCGGTTCGACACCCTTCCTATCGGTAGTGACTGCTATTGAGCTAGACTCCTGCACAGTAAGAGGAATCTACGGGTGGTGGGGAGAAGAATGTTGAAACGAACAAATTGCACCCCGTTTGCGATCGTTGGCATTTTGATGGTACTCGCAACGGTGCATTGCTTCGGTCAAGGGCAGAAGCTTGCTGTCTTCGTTCAGTCAGCCGCCGCCATACCGACAGCAGATCTTGAACTGGTGAAGAACTATGCTTCACAGCGTTGTTCGATCATCACAGGCGAGAATGTCTGTTCTCAGGGCGAGTTGATGTACGCACAACGACAAACCAGCACGTATGTCGGAAACAGCATCACAGTCGATGGGATGCGACAACTGGCGGCGATCTTGGCTGCCGATCATTTGGTGATTCTTCGGATCGTACGTTGGGAGTCGAAGCTGTCTTACAAGCCAGAACGATCACTGCTCCTCTTGGCGGCCACATCCTTTCTGAATACATCACTGCAGATCTTGATTAGCCCGCTGGGGCTATTTCTAGGTATTGAAAAAGAGGCAACTGTAGCCATCTTTGCTACGGTATTCAGTCCACAGGGAGACGTTGAGTTTACGACGACCGTCACGTTTGAGGATCGTCCATTGTTCTCGCTGTTGACGGCAGACCCTGTGGAGGCAGCGAAGGGAGCCATTGACACGGCCCTCTATCAGCTTGCTGTGGCGTTGTGAAAATGCTGAACCAATCTTACAAAGGAGGCATCGATAGCGTAATCGGTGTTACAGACTTAGAGGGTATGAATCTGATAAGGTCTGGATGGATTGCTGCTTTTGATTGCATACAAAAAGATGAGACAGCCAACAAAGGAGGTTGCTAATGAAGGTGCATAAGGTCCTTTATGGCCTTTTCTTCCTTCTGGCAGTGGTCGTTCTCCTCCTTCCGTTAGCGGGTGTAGCGCAGGGAGACGGCTTCTATACTGTTAGTCAGGGGGAAACGCGTGTTCCGATCACGCCACTAGGAAACCCAGGCACTGCCTTGGATTTCTATGCGTTCGCGAATACGAAGTCCAACACAGGTTTTGAAGAAGCAAATACAGCGGTGATGTTCCTGTATCGCAATACAGTGAGCGGAGACATTTCCGTGTTTGTGCTTCTCAGCGGTGGTGCAGGCGTTGCAGGCGCCGTAACGATGACGCTCTCGGGCGTTCCTGCAGGCGCTGATTGGATCGTCCAAGACGATGAGTTCGATTTCCGCGATACATGGGCATTGACCCCACCGACCGGAAACATCTCATGGACTTGGGACGCAGCCAAGGGTGATGGAATGGTCCTTGGTCCACTTGGCACCGATTTTGCACTCACGCTGTTCCCGCAGTTCACCACAGGAATTACGAAAGTGAAGTTCCTGACTGGCAACATTGTGGGACCGACGGAGATTTCGCTCAACTTGATTGACCCCATCCTCATTGGTGCTGCACAGAACGAGCCGCCTTCTGTGGCGTTCTTTGCGTCGCCCACGGATCCTCGGATCAATGAGCCGATCACGCTGGATGCATCTGGAACTTTCGATCCAGACGGCAGAATCGTGAAGTACGAATGGGATTTCAATGGAGACGGACTCTACGATCAAGCGACAACGGATCCAGTGGTGACGACGACGTATACCACGGCTGGCGTGAAGACTATTTCGCTCCGAGCCACGGATGATGAAGGCGCAATCGATCGGGCGTCGGTATCCGTGAGTGTTTCCGACCTTGCGGTTACGGTGACAAGAACGATCTCCACTGTTCAGGCGCTGCCTGGCAGCACGTTCCTGGTCATTGTCCGTATCGAGCCTCAGATGGATTTGGCTGGCGTCGGATTGCAGGAGAGTTTGCCCATCGGTTGGAAGATCAAGCCTCTTGAAAATGCGGGCGCTGCATTCAAGCGTTCCACGGCTCAGTGGGTATTTGTCGACCAAATCCGAGCCAATACCACCAAGGTCATTAGCTATGAAGTGACAGTCCCTGAATCGCATGAACTCATTGCGACGACGCTGCCTGTCTGCTTCACCATTACTGGCATCTTGCAGTCGATGGCACCGGCATTTGACCTGCCTGTGGAGGGCGACGCGAAGATCGAGATCACGGATGCGCTGAACCTGAAGACGGCGATTGCCCATCTGGTTCCACGCATTGGCTACGACACGGAAGATTACATCGATCTTCGGTTGTCGCAGAAGATCGATCCTCAACAGCTGAACAGAGCCCTTGAGATCTGGAAGTTCGATGAAGACGTGCCGTGGACTCAGGGCGCCACGATCAACTTGGCGATGATGAAAGAACTGTCGGCCTACGCCTATACGTGTACGCCGGTCGATCTACCGCTTCCGCTTGTCCCGCGTGCCGATATTACGGCCGTCAGGACAATCTCAACGCCGGTACCGTGCAACAACATTCTGTTGAACTACTACGGACCGGGTGGAGACAGAGCAGGAAGTACATTCACCGTCAAGGTCGAGATCTGGGCCAATCAGGATCTCTACGGCGTCGGATTGGAAGAAGACTTGCCAACAGGTTGGAAGGTCATTCCGATCGATGATGGCGGTTTCCTGTACAAGCCGTCCAAGACCGAGTGGGTGTTCCCGAGCAAGGTGCCTGCAGGTACGATGAAGACCATTATTTACCAGGTCGAAGTACCGCAGACGACTGCCATTCAGCTCGCGGCATCTGATCCATGCTATGCCAGCAGTAACGACCTCTACGGGTTGGTCGACTCTGCACTGCCGTGCATGGAAGTCATGGTGACTGGAGATAGTGGGGTTGATGTAAGTGACTGCGTATCGGTCCTAGTAGCGATTTCACGATGGGATGTGCGGAATGACGTGCTCGACATAACCTTGTCGGACAAGATCTCATTCCAGCAAGTCCAACGTGCGATTGCCTTCTGGTTGGAGGACGAGGTCGTTCCTAGCACGTGTGGCCAGACCGTTGGCTACCACATGCTCAAGGAGATCATCGCCTACTGGCTGACCAATACGAATATCTGTGATCCGTTGCCCAGCATTCCTGACGGGCCGTGTGATCCTGATACATCGACCTGCGACGGTTAATGGCGACGCTCCAGTAGCGAAGTCCGTCCCGGGAGATGATAGGTATGAGAACGACCAACAATGCGGCGAGAGGTGGACCTCTCGCCGCCCTTATCTTCCTGCTTGTCATGGCGCTGTCTTTCAGCGCCGGGGCAACAGGTGAACGAATCGAAATTGAGCAAACGCTTGAATGGGCTGAACTTGCCCAGGGATTGACCGGCCTTCCAGAACAGGTCGACCTGACCCTTCTCGTACGCGGGCTGGGTCCCTTGGCGGGGTTCCCCATCGACTGCATCTTCATCATTGATACATCGGCGACAGCTGATCTGTCATCGGCCAAATCATTTGCGTTTGATTTGATCGATCAATTCGATGCAGGAGATCGCATTGGATTGGTGTCCTACTCGAATCAGGCGAGAGTCAACATTCCTCTCACTGAGAACCGACTGGTTCTGAAAACGGCGATTGGCGACCTGAAGGCTGACGGCAAATCAGCGCTGGGCGACGCCATGCAACTTGCACGTCGTGAACTGACCATGGTTGGTCGAGAAGATGCCATTCTTGTCGAAATCCTGCTGTCCGATGGACAAAGCAATGTGGGGATCGACCCGACTGTCGAAGGGGAAATTGCATCGGATACGGGTATCCGAATCATTTCTGTCGGCATTGGCTCGCTGATCAACAGGAGCCTGTTGCAGTCGTTTGCCAACGACACCGACGGCCTTTATTTTGCGCGTCCCTCAGATGCCGCACTTGTTGAGATCAAGGATCATCTTGACATCGACACAGTGGCATCGGACATACGGATTGAGAAGGAGCTGCCTGCTGGGCTGAAGCTGGTTTCCTCTACACCGAGGGCCTATCAGGTTCAGATCGACAATAACGGGATCACTTCGGCTGTCTGGCGGCTTTCGGATTTGCGGATTGATCAGGAAGTACAATTTGTTCTGGCGATCAAAGCCACTGAAGTTGGCGCCTGGGCAGATGATCTGGATCTGCTAGTAACCTACACGGATTTCCGTGGAGTGGATGGATCACAGGTCTTCCCTCCGCCCAATTGGCCTCCGATTGCCGAGTTTGAGTACGAGCCGCTGGCTCCTACGACGGCGGAGAGCATTGTGTTCACGGATCTATCGGACGATACAAATGATGATGGCGACATCGTCCAGTGGGCATGGAAATTCGGTGATAAAGGCGTATCCAGCCTGCAGAATCCTGAATTCCGTTTTGTTGAGCGGGGAATCTACACGGTGTCTCTCACGGTCACTGACAATCGAGGATCCAAGTCCATTGCCTATGAACAGGAGATCACGGTTGGGAATGCTGCTCCCATCGCAGGATTCGTTCTTCGAGATCCAGACACGATGGCCGAGTACACCCAACCCCATCTCGGTGTGGTGACGATGCTGGATGCCAGCATGTCCTACGATTTGGACGGCGATATCGAGCTGTACAAGTGGGACTTTGATGGCGATGGCATCTTCGATCTGGAAACCGAGTCCTCGGA
>JAHITR010000149.1 GCA_018817505.1 Candidatus Bipolaricaulota bacterium
CGAACTCGTCGATCTGAATACAGGCCAGGTCCTTGTCTGCGCAGGCCGCGCCAACAGCCAAGCGGCGTTTGGCGCAGAAGTCACCCGCCGTATCGAGCATGTCGAGGATCATCGATCCGGGGATCATCGATCCAAGAATCATGGGTCCGACGATTTGGCAGATGCCATCATCGCCGACATCACCGCTCTTGTATCTGAGATGGCCAAGGTGTGCGAAGAAGAGGCATTGTCCCTCGATGCCGTGACTGTGGCGGGGAATACAGCGATGGTTCATTTTCTCTATCGCTACGATCCATCCGGCATACGCCGCCCGCCCTACATGCCGTTGGTGTCAGCGCCGCCTGTGGTGCGATCAAGCGCCCTGGACATAGACCTGCCCGGCGATCCACTCCTTTATGCCTTGCCTTCAATCGGCGGATGGGTGGGCGGCGACATCACCGCGGGCATCCTGGCAACCGGCCTACATCGTGACAAGCGGCTGACGATGATGATCGACATCGGCACCAATGGAGAGATTGTCCTTGGAAACAACGAGTGGTTGATAGCGTGCGCTGCCTCTGCCGGTCCTGCCTTTGAAGGCTGTGGCATTTCCTGCGGATCAACAGCCACACCTGGCGCGATCGATCGATTGTTCGTTGAGGGCGATGGGACCATCCGCTGGCACACGATTGAGGATGCCTCGCCACACGGACTGTGCGGATCGGGCCTCATCTCGGCGATTGCTCAACTGTTTCGCGCTGGATTCATCGATCGTGCTGGCCAGATCCTTGCGCCCGATACTGATCTTGATGAACCCGGCATCGTTCTGGTTCCTGCATCGCAGTCCGGCTCAGGCCGTCCTATCGCTATCCTGCAGCGCGACATCGACAGCGTGATCCTCGCCAAGGCCGCCTTGTTTGCTGGGACCCAATCCCTGCTCGCTGCAGCCGACCTATCCGCTGATGATCTTGACAGACTCATCATCTGTGGCGGGTTCGGCAGTGTGCTCGATGTGGAAGACGCGGTGACCTTGGGGCTGATTCCCGATATCGCCCGCGACAAGATCAGCTTTGCCGGCAACACGGCATTGCGCGGCGCTCGCATCGCCCTGCTGAGCCAAGATGCGTGGGCTGAAGCCATCGACATCGCCGGTAAGACAGGATGCATCGAGCTGATCGACGATGCCGACTATTTTGAACGATTCACGTCTGCCCAGTTCCTTCCGCACACCAATCTAGGCTTGTTTCCCAGTGCCACGCCAACGGAAGGGAGGGCCTGATGGGACAAACAATTGCCATTGCCGGTAAGGGCGGCGTCGGCAAAACGACGGTCAGTGGCCTGATCATCGAGGCGTTGCGTCGCAAAACGGGCGGCCCCATCCTGGCGATCGATGCCGATCCCAATGCCACACTGGCCGACGTCCTTGGACTCAAAGTCGACATTACGCTCGGCGAGATGCAGGCGACCACCCTGGCGACTATTCGCGATCTGCCCAGCGGCGTGCCGCTTGGGCGTCACATCGAATATGAATTGCATCGCGCCATGGTCGAAGGCGACGGGGTCGATCTCATCACCATGGGACGTGGCGAGGGGCCTGGCTGCTACTGCGCTGTGAACAGCATCCTTCGCCGTTGTCTGGAGACCTTGTCTCGTAGCTACCCCTACACCGTGCTCGACAACGAAGCAGGCCTAGAACACCTCTCACGCCGTGTGTCCCAGGGCGTCGATGCCTTGATCATCGTCAGTGACGGCAATCCGGTGGCTCTGCGTGCGGCCGTCCGCATCAACCAATTGGTCGATGAATTGGGATTGGGCCTCTCGAAACGCGGACTCGTGCTCAATGACCTGCGGGGGGAGCTAAGCTCCAAAGCCCAAGCTTTGCTGGCAGAGACCGGGCTTCCCGTGTTGGCATCCTTGCCGCATGATGACGCCATCGAAGCCTTGAATCTTGATGATCGCCCGTTGTCCGAATTGCCGGATACCCATCCATCGCTTCACGCTGTGGACGGATTGTTGACCGCACTGCTTGCCCCCCATGAGGAGACTGCGACATGACGAACCCCTTGCCCAATGTGGCAAAAAAGAGATTGAAGACGATTCACAGCGTCACCATTGGCGCCCTTCAACAGGATGGCGGCACGCGCACCTCGACGGTGACGATCGGTGGCTCCTCGTGCATGCCATTTCATCATTTCGACGGCGCCATGCCTCATCGCCCGGCCGTCGCCATGGAGATCACCGACATCGCTCCCACCGATTGGCCCGAGGCACTGCGCGCGCCGATAGCAGACGTCATGGACGATCCCGCTGCTTGGGCGGCGTATTGTGAAGCTGAATTCAAACCCGACCTGTTGTGCCTGCGTCTGGCTGGCTGCGATCCCAAGGGCGCGAATCGGTCGCCTGAGGAAGCGGCAGAAACAGCGTTGGCTGTGCGAAACGCCACTGGATTACCGCTGGTGGTCTGGGGTTGTGGCGATCTGGACAAGGACGCCGAAGTCTTTCCAGCAGTGGCCGAAGCCCTCGCAGGTGAACGCTGCTTGCTGGGAACGATTACTGAAAAGAACTACCGCACGCTCACTGCCCTCGGCATGGCCTACGGCCACAGCGTGATTGCCGAATCACCTGTCGACATCAACATGGCCAAGCAGATCAATATCCTCGCCATGGACGCTGGCTTTCCCGAGGATCGCCTCGTCATCTATCCGACGACAGGCGCACTTGGCTATGGCATCGAGTATGTCGTGTCGATCATGGAACGCTTGCGATTGGGGGGATTGGGTGGCGACAAACTCGTCGCCATGCCGATTGTCGCTGACATCGGCCGTGAAGCCTGGGGCGTGAAAGAAGCGCGGGCGACGCTCGAAGAAGCACCAGGATGGGGCGATCCAGCAAAACGCGCGCCAGCCTGGGAAACAGCCACTGCGTTGACCTACATCCACGCCGGAGCCGACCTCGTCATCCTCCGCCACCCCGACGCCGTCAAAGACACCCAAGCCGCCATCGAGCAACTCATGGGTGAATCGACGTTGAAGTGACCCCAAGAACAACTGCATCTCACCATGAAGTGCACGAAGAAACGCCTTGTTGTGGGTTTGAGACCCGATTCCTGACCCGCTTTATGTTCTTCGTGGTTAACTGCTGTTGGGTCGTGCCGTGGATCTTGGTGGATGATTTGAGGTGTTCCCCTTTCGAGAGCTTCATGAGCTTCATGGTAGGCGCTGTTTGTCTTGATTGAGCTTGTCGGGCAGAATGCTAGCGACCGACCCGAGTGACTAG
>JAHITR010000150.1 GCA_018817505.1 Candidatus Bipolaricaulota bacterium
CAAACGCCCGCAAGCAGGTGCTCTTAGATCGGTTGTGCGGATACTCTCCACAATCAGTAGGATAGCATCTCTAACCATTCTCGGCCACAACCCTCGAATTACTTCGCCGTCATGGAACGAATTCTTAGTTTGGCGATATTGACCCGAAGGATTCGGTGCGTATGCTACCGGTAACAAGGGACGGTAGGAATATGACTGTACATAAGATGGCTATCATTGGAGGCGGGAACCTTGGCAAAGCCATAGCTCGCGGATTGGTTGCGTATGGCGATATGACAGCAGAGACAATCTGGATCACTAGACGCTCAGAGAAGGCACTTGAGCAGCTCCAAGCAGAAGGATTCGCGACGACGACAGACAATGCTGAAGCCATCGAGGGTTCCTCGCTCATCGTGATTGCGGTTCGACCGAAGCAGATGGATGCTGTGCTCGATGAAATCGCGCCTCACCTGGATCCGAACAGTCAAATACTCGTGTCTACTGCATCTGACGTGCGGATCGAAAACATACAAAGACACGTAGGTCCCTTGATTCCGATCATTCGTGCGATGCCCAATATCGGCGTTGCTGTGGGCGAATCCATGACTTGTCTTTCTTGTCACCACGCGATTCCTGCAGCGGCCAAAAAGCGGGTGTCAGAAGTCTTCGAGCATTTGGGAATCGTGGCCTTCATCGAGGAAGAGCAGATGAGTCCGGCGACAGCTCTTTGTGCTTGTGGTGTTGCCTTCTTCCTTCGAGCCATTCGTGCAGCTTCTCAAGGTGGCGTGCAGGTCGGATTCCATGCTGACGAAGCCATTCGGCTCGCGGCCCAAACTGCCAAGGGAGCCGCAGAATTGGTCCTTGCATCTGGCCAGCATCCCGAGTCACTGATTGACACAGTGACCACTCCCTTGGGGATCACGATTGCTGGTCTGAATGAGATGGAGCACTACGGATTCGCATCGGCCATGATCCGAGGCATCGTCGTGTCTGCAGAACGGGCAGGCGGTTTATACCAACCTGAGAACTCATCGAAGCGCCTCGATTAGACGTCCCCCAGTTGACTGAGGATGGCTGCCCCCGTTTTGATTCCCGCGAAGAATCGCTTCAATTCCAAGTTTTCGTTGGGTGCGTGATTGGCCTCATCGGCATTAGCATAGGGAATGACGAAGGATGGGATCTGCAGAATCTGCGTGAACACATAGTCTGGAAGGGTCCCGCCCAGTGCCGGGACCAACAGGGGATCTTGTCCTTGGGCGTCGATGATGGCTTGCCGAAGTGGCTGCGCATAGGGCGAATCAAGCGGCGTTTTCGATGGCTCCATCCCTCCCATGGAGATGAACTCAACGTCTGGGGCGTGGCTACGAACATGGGCCTCGACTTTCGATAGCACGTCGTCTCGCGACTGATCGGATACCAGCCGGATGTCGCACTTGGCGATGGCCTGGTGTGGAATCACAGTCTTGCTGCCAGGGCCACTGTACCCACCGTGCAAACCATTGATTGTCAACGTTGGCCAGAGGCTCAGCCGATCGGCAATCGGGCGATGAGTCGGAGCGTCGAATGAATGAATGCCCAGATCGGATTTGATCTTTTCTTCATCATAAGGCAATCCATTTAGGGCCATGCGCTCGCGCGATGTGGCGGGATGAACGTCGTCATGGAATCCGTCGATGGTGATCTCGCCATCCTTGCTCTTCATCGTGGACAACAGATGAACAAGCGTCCAAAGAGGATTTGGTGCGACACCTCCCCAATTGCCTGAATGCAGATCCGACTTTGCGCCCTGGGCTCGAAGCTCGAAGCTGGCGACGCCGCGAACGCCAAACAGGATGCATGAGCGGCCGCTTTCGTGGACAGGACCGTCAGACGTAATCGCCAAATCCGCTTGAAGCTGGGTTCTGTGGCCCCGGATGAAATCGGCAATATGCGGACTGCCGACCTCTTCTTCGCCCTCCAGTAGGACGATCACGTTGCATGGCAGCTGCCCGTCACACGCAATCATTGATTCGATTGCCAACAGGTTGGCGAAATGCTGGCCTTTGTTGTCACCCACACCGCGGGCATAAATACGGCCATTTCGGATTGTCGGCTCGAAGGGTGGAGAAACCCACTCCTCAAGCGGATCTGGCGGTTGAACATCATAATGTCCGTAAAAAAGGACCGTGGGTGCTCCTGGCTCATCCAGTCGCCTCCCCACAAGGATGGGCCAACCGGCAGTCTCATGAATCTCGCACGTCAGTCCAACTCGACCAAAAAGTGAGACCAAGTCTTGAGCTGTCTCTCGAACGCCTAGTCCTAGGGCGCTAATGCTTGGTTGCCTCAGATACTCAAACAGGCGCGCAAGAAACTCATCGCGATGATTGTCGATATGGCTGAAGACCTGATTGATCCTGTCCACTCTCCACCTCCTAGCCAATCGCAATGATCGGATACTTCTCGTGTGAACGCCAAGTGCTGCGGGATTTCGATGCGATTGCTTGGAGGGTTGTCCATATGGCATGGACCACTGAGAAGTTGCTTTTGCGAATGGAGTCCAGTGAAATCGAGATCCTGCGAGCTGGAGGAATGTCATGTGAGGTCCACACGCTTCTCAAGTAGCTTCCCAGTACACCCAGCCCCGAGAGTACCAACGCCCACATGGAGCACAATGCCGAGATGTCGGCACAACCGTGTTGTGCGGGGGCTTGTTGAGACCATCCCAAAGTACGGGCGGTATATTTGGGCATCGCGTAGATCCAAGATTCAGCCAGCCCGGACAGTAATTCTTCTCTGAGTCGGCCTTTGCATGTTGGCCATCTGGAGAAGTGCACGCTGAGACGCTCTGGCAATGTCAGTCTTCGCGTACGAATATCGATAGTCGTCATAGATATCACGACAAACTACCATAAATAGGGCAAAAAACGAAACAACCCCTGCTGCTCGTGGAAAGAGAGCAGCAGGGGTCGATCACAGACTAGATTGATCGTTTGAGAAATTGATCCACGTCCGCTTTGAATGCGGCCAACGAGTCCACGTCCAAGTAGAACATGTGTCCGGCTTCGTAGTAGGTCATCTCTACGTTTGCGCGCTGTTTGGCATCGATATTCATGTGACTCAACATGTATTCGGCAGCAAAGAATGGCGTGGCCAGGTCGTAATATCCCTGGCCGACGAGGACTTTGGTGTAGGGATTCTTGGCCAGTGCCTCGCGGAGTGTTTCACCCGTTGCCGGCATTCTGCCCTTCTCCCACTCCCAGTTGCGATTCACGGCGAAGCTTAGTGTCTCATAGCTAAGGTCGGTTTCGACGCCCAGTTCCGTTCGAACATAGTGATTGAACGTGGCAGTGTAGGGAGGGGTGATTGCGTTCATAGATGGATCAGACTCTGGATTCTCAGTTGCAGCATTGGCCTCCACGCCTTTGAAGCGGGAGTCCAGCCTACCCACGCTTCGCTTGTCATTGCGCAACAATTCCTTGCAGAAGTGGAAGATGTTGATACGCAGGTTTGTGCCCAGCACGTAATCTAGATCAAGTCCCGTATAGCGAGCCAATTTGCGAGCGATCTTCCTCTGCTCCGCTTCTGACAATCGATCTCCCCGCATCAGGGCCAGTGTCAGTTCGCCTTCTGCCCAATCCCTCACTTCGACGAGCAAGTCCTTCAATTCGAGGTTCTGTAGGCCTTCGCTGAGTTTTCCGTGATACCAGGCCGTTGCTGCATAGGTTGGGACGAACAACTGGAACGGCAAGTCGTTGGCACGCGCAAAGCGAATGGCATTGAAATCAAGAACTGTCGAAATGAGAACGATGCCATTGAATGCAATGCCCTTGTCAATCAGGTGGCCTGATAAAGCGGCAGCACGGGTTGTTCCGTAGCTTTCGCCGGCCAAGAACAGCGGTGATGTCCAGCGCCGATACCGTGTCAGGAAGAGCCGAATGAATTCGCCGATGGATTCAACGTCCCCTTGGAATGAGCAGAATTTCTTGTCGAGATCATCGTTCGCTGCCCGGCTAAATCCCGTTCCAACCGGATCGATGAAGACCAAATCTGTTTGATCGAGCCACGTATGGGCATTGTCCTCATAGCGGTAGGGCGGCGCTGGCATCCATCCTTTGGGATCCATGACCACTCGCTTGGGACCGATGGCCCCCATGTGCAGCCAGATGGATGCCGAACCGGGACCACCGTTGAAGACAAAGGTGAGCGGACGCAAGGAGACATTCTTCACGTCATCCAATTCATAGGATGTGAAGAAGATTTCAGCCTCGGTCTCGTCAAACGCATCTTTTAGCGGGATCATGCCAGATCGAGCCGTGTATTTAAGAGCGCCGGCCTTCAACGCTAATTTGTGTTTCGTCTCGACGGGTTCAATACCAAGGAGCTTGCGCTTCTTCTCATCCTTCTTGTCGTCCTGCTTCTTCTCATCCTTCGTTTTCTCGTCAGCCATTCGTGTGACTCCTTACGTCGAGAGTATTTGTTTGGACTATTGTACATACCGAAGCCAACGATGCGGGAAGCTCGACGGTTGCTGCCAGTGAGTATCTTGCAGGAAGCCATTCGCCCCAAAGGGGCGCTAAAAAAGGAGCTGAGGGACATCTGCCGTGAGGATCTCTGTCCGGATGATTCCGCCGCAAAACTCCTCCACAAGAGTGGCGATTTCGCTGCACGCTGCCTCCACTTCGCACCGGGTTACAGGAGGGAGGCCGTCCACATTGAATTCAACTGCCGTCGTATCCGCTGCGAGCAAGGTATGGGTGGCTTGGCGCCACGTCCATCGGCGTGTTAACACGATATCGCCTTCTGCAAAGATGATCTCTCCCGCTTCGGGCCGCTCCTCGATTTCAGATCCGAACGCGACGAATGTCTCATGTCCTGTCGCAGGGCGAAGCGAGAGTGAGCCGTTCACGACATCGATCGCGTGTCCGCCGGATGGCACGAGGTGGCGCAACGAGATGATGGTTCCGATATCGACCAACGAACCCATGGACCGAAGCTCTTCGCCTCGAAGGACACGGCGGATCAGCGCCTCCATAGACGGGCGGAACTTGCTTGGCTTGGCACCGAAGCGGCGATAGGCCTCGCGCCATGAGGCAATGAGCGGATGTTCAGGTAGCTGCTCGATCGAAAGTGTCTCGCGTACTGAAACCTCTGCAGTGCGCAATTGGGCAAGCAAAGCTGGAGATGAAGGCGCATTCTCGACTTTCTCGACCATCACGATTCCCCGGACATAGCCTGGAAACTGAGCAAACACGGATTCATGTATGGAGTAGGTTCGCACCGTCATCATTGCAGGGTAGTGCAACGCTCCTATCCCCGCAAGCCGGTGTCGGATGACTGACTCAACGCTTCAACGCGGCGTTCAGCAGGGAAGGTTGCCGCGGAAACGTCAATGAAACCAGGTTCGGGATCAACGACGAATTGAACGGCGTGAATTGAATTCGGGCCAAGACGAAGTGTTTTGCAGACGCGCTGCATGCCATCCATAACCTGACCGCTTTGGGAGAGGATGATGGGATGACTCAAGTCGGCTTCGTTGATGTGTTTGGCGTGTTGCGCGACACGGCGGCAAGTGGGCACTGCATCGCGATCCTCGGCCCCAAACGTCTCATCGACCTCGCGGATTTCGCTGACAGGGGCATCAATGACTGGGAAGTCCTTGGATCGTTCAAGCAAGCGATCGACATTCC
>JAHITR010000151.1 GCA_018817505.1 Candidatus Bipolaricaulota bacterium
GATGCTGGGCATGGATTTGGCGAAGCAGCCGATCAAGATCAAGGCAGCCATCGGCCATGTCTATGCCAACATGGCCTTCTACTCGCATATGTCGGCGCTCGATAACCTCACTTTCCTCGGACGGCTGTATGGTCTGGGACGCAAGCGGTTGAAGGACCGTGTGAGGGCGACGCTGGATTTCGTGGAGCTGTGGGACGAGCGCAAGAAGCGTGTCGGCGCGTATTCACAAGGCATGAAGCAGCGGCTGGGTATCGCCAGAGCACTCATCCACGAACCGAAGATCCTGTTGTTTGATGAAGCGACCAATGGAATAGATGTGCAAGGCGTCAACGACATCCGCGACATGGTTTACCAGCTGCGTTCCGAGAACAAAACCATCCTCATTGCCAGCCATCAGTTGGGAGAGATCGAACTCGTATCGGACTCCATCGGCCTACTCAAGAGCGGGCGGCTGGTTGCCGTGGGCACGCCGCATGATATCAAGACGAGCCTGAATGGGATTCTGTACAAGTATGTGATCCGTGTCCCTCAGCCGATTCAAGACTTTGGCGTAGAGGTGGTGGAGAAACGTTTCGTAAAGGACTGCAACATTGTCCTTGCCGCGACGGCAGTCGAAACACAATTGGCACAGCGATTCGGAGCAGATCTTGTAGAGGTCGTCGATCCAACGCTGGAAGAGGCCTTTCTGTGGATGCTCGGCACGGATCACAACGCAGAGCCGTCTGTCGCAAACGCGTCTAAACTGGCTGGATAGCGGCTTTGCTCATGTCTGTCTCGTCGTCTAGTGTGCCTCGCGAATTGCATTGCGAATCCGTTCCAGGCCATCGCGCAAACGTTCGAGCGGGCAGGCAAGGTTGAGAAGATTTCTGTGTCAGAGCCGAAGATGGTACGCGCTTCACTGATCCCACTGGCAATGAACGAACATGCGCTGTCGAACGCCTTGCTGACTTCGGCGACGGCGAGCGACTGGTCGCTTCACACAGATCCCTGTTGCTTGGGGTGATTGTGGCTGTGCAGAAGGCCAATCCCACTTGGCTGCCCTAAGGGGCAATGTGCTTTGACTTCCTACGCGTTCCTGTGTAGAGCCAAAGGCTGGCAGATGAATTGGTTGTAGGCCGCCAAATAGGACATGCCCATTGGATCACGAAGCCCGGTGAACAGGTATTCTTCGAGCAGGAGATTTCCCACTTGCCTGATCTTGTCAAATGCTTCTCTCGTGTGAAAACCGAGGAAAGCGACGAATTCATCGGGTGCGTGTGTGTTATGGTGAATGCGAAGCAGTGGTAGCTTGTTCTTGAGTTCACTGACACGTTCCTCTCTCAGCCTATAATAGGCATCCCTGTTCCTCTCTGAGATAAGGCCGCGGGCAACGATGATCAGGCCAAGGTTGTCGAAGTACTCTCCGGCACGCAACTTGCTTTCTTCACCACAGAAGATCTCGAAGTAGGGATCGGGGCCAAACAGGATCGAGGCAAACCGATCGTCCCTTCGGTGTTGCATTAACGACTGAGCCGCATCGTTATGATGCTTCTCGGAAATCCACTCCGTGTTGGCCCAAATGATGTGCGGCTGAGTCGTGCACTGAAAAAACCTACGTGACAACACGCCGATCTCTGAAGTGAACTTGGATTCGGACGCCGCGATTCCGGCGACATTTTGCTCAAGCTGACCTTCGGCTGAGAACACAGTACAGATTGAGAACATTGGCATTGCAGTACCTCCCTACCATTTCATCGTTCAGTCATTCCGCGTTCCTATTGAATCGCGGGGCAAAATCTAGCGCGGAGCCAAGCTCGAAAGAGTTCCTCTTGCTGAAGGTTGCTGGCTTGAGGGCTGATTCTTATGACCAATCATACGAAGTATGGTGGTTAGAGTCAATTCACGTCTTGTGAGCGTCATCGCGGATCGGGAGTAGACATTCGAGTATCCGATAGGATGCGCGAAGAGAGCGATGATGCTGGGCCATTTGGCGTACTGGATTTGCTGCGAACAGAGACGGGTTGGGATCGGCGCAAAGCGCTACCCTTGCTTTGTTTTGCGCTTGGCTGTCTGCCTAGCGTAATTGCGCCTGGCCTTGGCACGGTTGCCGCAACTGCTCATGTCACACCATCGGCGGCTGTGATTGCGGCTTTGGTCGATGAAAAGCCATCCGCAGGTTTCGTTCGCGCAGCGCCGGAGCCGATTCAGCGAATCGGACGTGAGGAGGGCAACGGCAGCCCTGGCCAGCTCCCAGATTGGCCAGTCTAGCTCGCAACCGCTGGCTTCATCAAGAACCCAGGCGAAGCCATCTCCGCAGCAATCGAGACGGGAGTGGGCGGCTGCCTTTCTGGCATACGCGGTTATGGCCTTCAGGTCTCTAGCTTCTGGCGGTCGATCCTCGACGAATGACGTGAGAACGTCACGAAGGTGGCTTCGGAATAGACGAGCTTGGCGAAGAACACGCTCCGAATCCCGCTCGCACTCCTGTGCCGCCTCCTGGAGCGATGCAATGATGTCGGTGCAGATGAGGCTGGCTTGCTCGCTCCAGTCCAGAAGATCTCCGTAACTCTCGAGTTGGTCGATCGGAGAGTCTCCGAGCATCTCATCCACCGTGTTCACGAAATCGATGCTTGGATCTCCGCCGAGAAACGAGAACTGCCTCGTCTTTTGCTCTGTCGAATGAGGTGTGCTCCTTGTCGTCATGCTGCTCCCTGTTCCCTTCGGGCCGCTTTCCAACCGGAATCGCCGGATACCCAGCAACATTCTAACCACCATCAAGGTAATCTCCAAAACTCGGCATATCAAAAAACTATCCAGCAAAACGCGTTTGACAGGTTGCATTATTATGAGTAGTATAACTATCAAAAGTACGAACGATGGTTTTACAGAACGGAAGAGCCACGCCAGAAGCGCTGAATGGAATAGCGAAAGGTGGGATTCATGAACATGAAGGTACTAGCATTCGTCGGCAGCCCGAGGAAAGGCGGCAACACGGAAACACTGATTGACGAAGCTCTCCGCGGTGCAAAGGACGTGGGTGCAGCGATTGAGAAGATCAGATTGTCGGAGCTTACGATTAAGCCCTGCTTGGGATGCTTCGAGTGTCTTGAGAAAGGGCAGTGCATCCACAGAGACGACTTCGATGCGCTACGCGGCAAGATGTTGGCCGCGTCGCACTGGATTCTGGGAACTCCCGTCTATTTCTTTGCTCCGAGTGGGCAGCTCAAGACGTTTATTGACCGATGGATCTCAATACCCCGTGATTTGACTGAAGGCAAGAAGGTCATGGGCCTCATCGCACTCGAGGACACGACAACCGAGACGGCCCGCACAACGGCTGAGATGCTGGACCTCACGGTCCGTGAGCGACGAATGACCTTTACGGGCGCGGTCGTCGCTCCTCATCTGTTGAATGTCGGCGATGCTCAGATGCATCCCGAGTACTTGGAAGCCGCCTACAGCGCGGGCAGGGACCTCGTCGCCTAGCCAACATCGTCGCTTTACGTTCGAAGAGAGGAGAGATTTGCATGTCCAATCCAGATGCGATCGGAGTTCTTGGGATTGTTGGAAGTCCGCGTAGGGGCGGGAACACAGACACGTTGGTTGGAGAGTTGCTGCGAGGGGCAGAGGCTGGAGGTGCAAGAGTCGAGCGCGTCTTCCTTTCAGACTTGAACCTCAATCCTTGTCTTGGGTGCTGGACCTGCACGAGAGGCGGCAAGTGTCCACAGCGAGATGACATGGAGCTTCTCATCGACAAGATGACGCGAATGTCAACATGGGTACTTGGAACTCCCGTATACTTCTATGCCGCCACTGCACAGCTCAAGACGTTTCTCGATCGTGGACTGTGCGTTCCCAAGGACACCTACGCGAACGCAAAGGTCTTCTCCGTGGTGACTCTTGGAGACACGACTCCAGAGGGTGCAAGCGTCGCTGTCGAACTGATCGAGCGGACGATGAAATTCCACGGCGCCAGAACCATTGGGAACCTGATCGCCCACAACGTTCTTGATACCGGCGATGTTCGTGAGAAGCCAGCGCTTCTCAGAGCCGCGTTCGAGCAAGGGACTGCCCTGGCCCTGAACGAATCAGCGGCGAAGAAACTCGATCCTAGCGCTTCGACATGATTCTGCTACTGCGCGAAGCTTCTGGAGCTAGCTCAGCCTGACTACGGCATCTCGTATCCGATTCAACCCCTCTTTGAGCCGCTCTAGCGGGCAGGCGAGGTTGAGGCGGGCAAAGCCTTCGCTGCCCGGTCCGAAGATCGCGCCCTCATTCAGTGCCACACGCGCCTGCTTCAGCAAGAACTCAAAGGGGGAGCCCTGGATGCTTGTTCCTTGGAAATTGAGCCACGCCAAATACGTGCCTTCCATGGGCGTCATCTGCACGCCGGGCATTTCCGAGGCGATGAAGTTCATGGCGAAGTCGCGGTTGGCTTGCAGGACCCTTACCAACTGATCCGACCAATCATCGCAATGCTCGAACGCAGCCATTGCTGCGATGTAGCCCATGGCGCTGGGCTGGATGACCAGGCCCTTGCCTGCGTTCTGATACTGCTCACGCAGGCCTGGATTGGAGATGACGGCAAACGCGAATGGGATGCCAGCGACGTTGAACGATTTGACTGGCGACATCAATGTAATTGTGCGATCGGCGATGTCGCGCGATAGGGATGCAATCGGCACATGCTTGTGCCCTTCGTAGATGAAGTCGGCGTGGATTTCGTCGGAACAGATGATCAAGTCATGCCTCTGGCAGATGTCGCCGAAGCGCTCCAGATCGTCGCGACTGTAGACCTTGCCAATCGGATTGTGCGGATTGCACAGGATGAACAACTCACTGCGGCTGGTGATTGCCGCTTCGAACCGGTCGAACGGCACGCTGTAAGTTCCTTGAGAACTGCGATCCAGCTCAATCAACTGCCCCTGGAGGTCGACGTTCTTGGGCACGAGCAGCATGGGGTGATAGATAGGCGGTGTGAGCAGCACACCATCGCCAGGCCGCGTCACCGCATGGGCCGCCAAATGGAAGCCAGCAAACACGTTGGGGATGAAGGTGATCCACTCTGGCTCAATGGCCCAATCGTAACGACGTTTCAGCCGATCGACGATGACTTCGCGCATGCGTGGCGGCTCGCCCGGATAGCCGAAAATGCCGTGTGCCACACGTCCC